>JAUSLB010000133.1 GCA_030646655.1 Deltaproteobacteria bacterium
TACTTCACCGTAGATGAGAGGGAGATAATGAAGTCCCATGTTACGATGGGACTTGAAATACTTAAGCCCTTAAACCTCCTCACCTCCGAGAAGGCGGTTGTGCTCTTCCACCATGAGAGGTGGGACGGCGCAGGCTACCCCAACGGGCTTTCAGGCGGCAATATACCGGTCGTAGCGAGGATATTCAGCGTCGCGGACACATTCGACGCTATAACCTCGTCAAGGCCCTACAGGGACGCCTTAAGCCCGGAGATTGCGCGCGAGGAGATAATCAGGTGCAGCGGCACGCAGTTCGACCCGGATGTCGTCAAGGCTTTCCTTGAAAGCGGCATACTGAAAGGACAAGGCGATGGAAAAGGAATATAAAGACCCCGGGGGGGCCGGCGAAGAACAGAGGCGGCGGGAATTCGTAAGGACGAACGACAACCTGCCGGTCTATTACGAGCTCTACTCCGGGGATAAGCCTGTAGCCGACTGGGAGGCTATGTTCGACGACATAGAGCCGAGGCCTGAGGAGAACCCGAAGCTCTATGAGCTGCTCTTCGACATAAACCAGAAGCTCCATATGCTCATCAACCATATGTCCGGGAAGAACGGCTTTAATCTGCCTGAGGCCCGCGATGTGAACATAAGCGGCGGGGGCCTTAAGTTCTTCTGCAACGACCTCTTTAGGGCCGGAGACAGGCTCGTCCTTAAACTCTTCCTTCCGACCCACGCCCATGTGATAAAAATAAAATGCGAGGTCGTGCGGGTTGTGCCTGACGGCAGCGCGGGCTACGAGGTGGCGGTAAGGTATATCGACATGGACGAGGCTACAAGGGACAAGATAATAAGATACATCTTCGCAAAACAGAGGAGGCTACTTAGGAGCGAGAAAAACCCAGCCAAGTAAGGCCTCTCTCCCGTCAAGCCTCGCTTAAACCTTCCCTTTTGCGCTTGTAATAGCTCATTTAAATTAAGTATAATAATAAGTCCCAGAGATGCGCAGACAGAGCCGGGCTTATCCGGGCTGTATGAATATTTCCGCGCATCATCCGGGATTATTTTATTTATGAAGAATATCTTAAGGACTTTTAAGACGGCCGTAAGCGTATGCGGGATGCTCACCGAAGGGGATATTGTCGTAGCGGCGATATCAGGCGGGGCGGATTCGATGGTGCTCCTTCATCTTCTTGATAAATTAAAGAATGAGCTGTCCATTGAGCTGATAGTAGCGCACTTAAACCACAATTTAAGGGGCAGGGAGTCGCTTAGGGATTTTAATTCCGTAAAGAGGGCCGCCTCGAGGCTCGGCCTTAAGTTCGAGGGCAAGACCTTAAAAAAGGGGGAGCTTAAGGCCGGCAAAATGTCGCTGCAGGAGGTTGCGAGGGCAAAGAGGCTAAAGTTCCTCGAGGGCGCCGCTAAAAAATACGGCGCAAGGAGGATAGCCCTCGGGCATACCGCCGATGATCAGGCCGAGACGGTCATTATGAGGCTCTTGAAGGGCAGCTCTCTAACCGGGCTTAAAGGCATCCCGCCCGTGAGGGGGCTGTACATAAGGCCTCTCATAGGAATTACGAGAAAGGACATAGAGGCTTACGCCAAGAGAGAGGGGATCGGCTATGTTGTCGACTCCTCGAACCTTACGGCCAACGATTTAAGGAACGATATAAGGCTTAAGCTTATCCCTTACTTAAAGAGGAACTATAACCCGAATATAACGGAGACCCTTTCAAGGACCGCCTCTGTCCTTAAAGAAGACGACGATTTCATAGGCTCGGAGGCCCAAAAATTTTTCCCGAAAGTGATCTTGGGAAAAGGGGATGGGGCGATAACCTTGGAGCGCAAGGCGATGCTGAAGCTCCATAAGGCGGTGCTTGCCAGAATCCTCCTGAAGGCTATAGGCTCGCTTATCCCAAACCCGGATGTCTATAACAGCCACTTTAGATCTTTCTTCGATATCATCGAGGGAAAAGACCCGAGCGCGTCGCTTACTCTGCCCAATGGGGTTCGTATTTTCAGGGAATATGAAAGGATTATCGTATCGACCCGGAAGGCGAAGGCTAAAAAGCCTTTCTCGGTTGTATTGAAAGTCCCGGGCGTGACCAAAGTGAGCGGGGGATATTTTAAGGCCGAAATCCTCGATATAGCCCCTGAGCCCCTTGGAAGGGGGGAGGAGACAGCCTATTTCGACGCCTCTTTGATAGGCCGGGGCCCTCTTATGGCAAGGGCTTTTAAGCCCGGCGACAGGATCGTCCCCTTCGGCATGAAGGGCCATAAGAAGGTGAAGGAGGTATTCATAGATAAAAAGATCCCGCTCGGTCAAAGGGCCTCCATGCCGCTCGTCGTATCCGGCAAAGACGTCCTTTGGATAGCCGGGGTCAGGCGCTCCGGCCTTTTTAAGGTGGAAAAGGATACGGGGAAGGTATTGAGGGTTGAATGGGTAAAGGCAGACAAGGGATAATTTTCTTTTATTGTGGTTTCCTTCATATTTTGGTATATTAAAAAAATTTACTAATGCTTTTCCGGAGAACGGAATGTTGCTGCCTTACAAGGGCATATGGCCCAAGCTCCACGAGACCGTATATGTGGAAGACAGCGCTAAGATAATAGGCGATGTCGAGATAGGCGAGCTATCGAGCATCTGGTTTAACGCCGTGGTGCGCGGGGATGTCCACTACATCAGGATAGGCAGGAGAACGAATGTTCAGGACAACTCCACCCTCCATGTCACGAAGGATACCTACCCCCTTATCATCGGCGATGACGTCACGATAGGGCATAATGTGGTTTTACACGGCTGCACCGTAAAGGACAGGTGCCTGATAGGCATGGGCGCCATAATACTTGATAACGCCGAGGTCGGCGAGGACTCGATAATCGGGGCGGGCGCGCTTGTGACCGAGGGGATGAAGGTGCCTCCGAAAAGCCTCGTACTGGGCCTTCCCGGCAAGGCAGTAAGGGCCCTAAGCCCTGATGAGGTAGCCCGGATATTGAGGTCTGCCGAGAACTATATCGGGTACGCAAAGAACTATCTGGAGCATAAGGGCGTTTAATTTCGTCATATCCTTGCAGCTAAAAGGGGTTTGGTAGCTTTCAGAAATGTTTGAAAACCTCTCTTTCATAGGCCTCCTCCAAAAAGGCGGCATCACGGTAGTAGTGCTCGGC
>JAUSLB010000106.1 GCA_030646655.1 Deltaproteobacteria bacterium
CTGGACCCCCGGGACTGTTATTACGAGCGCGCTCGTCGTGGCCTCGTGGGGGTTTCTAATAAGCTCAGGGAGCGTCTCAACCATCTGGCCGATGTTCGGGGTGGCAAACCAGCTCTTGGCCGCCCTTGCGCTCTGCGTCGGGACCACGATACTGTTAAAGATGGGAAAAGCCAGATACGCTTGGGTGACGCTTGTCCCCATGGCATTCATGTTCGTAATGACCCTTACGGCCTCATGGGAGCTATTCTGGATATTCGCCAAGAAAGCGGCCCTGTCGGTAAACCCCAAAGACGCGTTCACATTCAGATTAGATTCCATCCTCGTAGCCGTCATGGCAGGGCTCGCCGTAACCGCGGTAGCGGATTCTGTCGTCAAATGGTGGGGGCTCCTTTCCAATAATATGTCCCCTGTAGAGCCAGAGGCTGTTGACAACGAGTAGTCGACCCCGTTTTAACCTTCCTTTTTTTCTCATCTTGGCTTCCGCAAAACAGCATTAAGCCGGCAGGCTGAAAAACTTCCATTATAATTTCTTATTATGAAGAGAGCCGTTTTAATATTTACCGCTTTTTTCCTCCTATGCCCTCAGCTCGATGCAAGGCCTTACAAAGAGAGGGTATTTCAGGAGGCGTGGTGCAGGAGGGCAGGGGGTGTGATGGAGTACGCCCTGCCTGACAGGACGCGTGTCGATTGCCTTACCGGGGACTTTGCCGTAGAGGTTGATTTCGCCCATAAATGGGCGGAGGCCGTGGGGCAGGCGCTTTACTACTCTTTTATGACGAAGAGGAAGCCGGGGATACTCCTTATAATGGAGGAGGAAGGGGACAGGAGGTTTCTTGAAAGGGCTCAGGTGATCTCAAAGAGGCTCGGGATTACGGTCTGGACAGTGGAGGCTCAGGAGATGGAGGGGAGATAGATTTTTTAACCGGGTTGCCTCCTTTTTTCGCTGGCAGGCGCAGGGTAGCAGGTCGCGGAAAGACGCACCCTGATAGGCAATCCATGGATGGATTGCCTAATTGCGAGACCGAAAAGTCGAGCAATTAGTAAGGATTGGACGGAGGCAGCCCGGCCAAATCGTGGCTGAAAAAGTCCAGGACGGACTTTTTCAGCATCCTGATAGAAGGCAGCCCGGCTAAAGCGGGAAGGCTAAAGCGGGAAGGCTAAAGCCCTTCCGCTATAAGACCTCGACCTGAATCTTCTTGGGCCGGGCCTCTTCCGTCTTGGGCATGCGGATGTAAAGTATCCCGTCTTTGAGGCTCGCCGTTATCTTCTCAGGGCTTATCTTAAAGGGGATATCTATAGACCTCGCGAAATAGCGGTAGTTCCTCTCGCAGTAGGCATAGTTCTCGGGCTTTGCCTCCGGGTCGTTTTTTATCTCCCCCCTTATCGAAAGGGTCGAGTCCTGCATGGATATCTCTATATTCTCCTTGGCCACGCCTGGCATCTCTGCCTTGACGAGCACCTCGTTATCTTTATCTATCATGTCTATGGCAGGGGTCGCGGTCCCGCCTGCCTCGCCCTGTTTCCTCCAATGTATGTCAACAGCCCTCCTCGGTGTAAAAAGGTCCTCCCAGATCTTGTCCATCTCCCTTTTCATCGACTCAAATTCCCTTAAGGGGTGCCATCTCTCAAGTGTCATCTCTAACCTCCTTAGCCGGTTTTGCATTCACCTAAATAATAGGTGCCGGAAGAAAGGATGTCAAGTGAGTCAGGGGCGGTATTTACATGGTTTTAGGACGCGACAGGGCTGAAAGGGGATAATTGAAGGCAAAGGGGCTATTTCGGGCGTTAATATAGCAGGTTGCTTCAAGCCGCAACCTGATAGGCAATCACCATGATGGGGGAAGGATTGCCTCTGGATGCTCGGGGCTCACGAAGTGACAAGGCGAGCTATATCAACGAAAGATTTCCTTGCCAGCCACAATCCGCTCCTGTGAATGGATTGTGCAATTGCGAGGCCGAAAAGTATCGAGCAATTTGTAAGGATTGGACGGAGGCTCTCCGGCCAAATCGTGGCTGTAAAAGTCCAGGACGGACTTTTTCAGCATCCTGATAGATCCTTTAAAAACGCAAAAAAAAGCGCCGCGGGCTCCCGCGGCGCTTCGTAACTGTTTCCCGTCTTTTTTACTTCTTTACGGGCTCTGCTGCGGGGGGTGTTGCCGCTGCCGGGGCCGTCGGGCCGTCTCTATGAGGCTGGGTGATAATGGGGGCTATATTAACCCTTTTGGTGTTTGTTTGTATCTTTTGGCATATCAGCCGGAGATGATCATGTACAGGACGATCCCTACGAACGACACGTAGAGCACGCCGTTCACTATTAGCGACGGGCTTGAGATGTGCCTTGTCCTAAGCGCAAGCAGGTAGATCCAGATGGACGCGATAATGGTTATTATGCTGCTCGTCAAGACCGTCAGGTTAAGGGACCACGGCGTAAGGAATATCCCGATGGCCGGCAGCAGGCTCCCCTGAAATACCATCGCGCCCGTTATATTGCCGAGCGCCATGGTGTCCTTGCCCTTCCTTATCCAGAGGATGCTGTTGACCTTCTCGGGCAGCTCCGTTGCAATAGGGACGATGAGGAGCGACAGCGCGATTACAGGCACATGGATGATATCCGCCAGAGTCTCGACCCCATGGACAAACCCCTTCGCTCCCACGACGATAAGGCCGAGGGCGATGAGGAGTTGCAGGACGACGAAGAACATATGCTCCTTAAAGACGAGCGATAAGTAAAGCCCCTTGCTCTCTTCGGTGGCGTGGCCGTCCTTTACCAGAGCCGCGCTCGCCTTGACCGTCTCGATCACATAATAGAAATAGGTAAGCACCAGCACGAGAGCGACGAAGACCCTCACGAGCCTGTATTCGTGCGGGGTAAAGGCGACCATGAAGGCAAGGAGGAAGGCGAAGAGGAAGAACTCCATGTCCCTCTTAAACCCCGTAGGCTCGGGGATGATATGCTTCTTTTTCCTCTTGTCCCTGAAGTGGTATGCGCTTGCGCCGAGGAGGAACATGGCGAGGGTCGAGAGCATGAAAGGGGCCCCGAGTATCGCTCCTACCCCGACCTCCTCGCTCACCCTCGACGAGTTGCCCCCGAGTATGGCTACGAGGGGCACCATAGTCTCTGGAAGCGCGGTCCCTACCGCGGCGAAGATGGAGCCTGTGACCCCCTCGGAAAATTTAAGCTTGGTGCCTAAGGACTCTATGGCGTTCGTGAATATCTCGCTCGCTGTGATTATTACTATGAGGAAGAAAAAGAGTATTAATATCTCGGATATCAAAGCTGTCCTGTCTCCTGTATTTGATTTTTACTCCCGCTGCCTTAAAAGCTCTCCCCTCTCGCCCCTGAACAATAGAAGCAGCACCATGCCGGCAACGAGTATGGAGGAGCCTATGATTATAAACCATATGCCCGGGTCCTTATTTATCGTGAGTACCGCGTAAGGGGTCATAATATAGTCCTCGAGCCTTAAGGCCTTGCCGCTTATCCAGACCTCGGTCCCGGTCCTCGTAAGGTCAAGGTACGCCCTTGCCCCGTCCCCGGCCATGATCTCTATATAAGGGTTTTGCAGCTCCCCTGAGCGCGAAAAGGGCTCCCCGTTCTCATCGAGCGCGAAGTCCGGGTACATGGCCCCGAACCTGAAGGCCTCTCCGTCAGGGGTGCTGAAGCCGTCCTCGAACCTCGCCTCTATAAGCCCGTTGCCTGCGTTCAATATAAGCCCCGAAGGGGAACTGCCCTGATCGAGGTGATAAAACGCCACGCCCTTGTATATAAGCGGCCCGTTTATCTCTATCGTGTCCGTGAGTATCTCTGAGCCCTCCTTAAGCAGGGTGACTTTTGTCTTAAGCTCCTCAACCTCGCCATAGGGCGTTTCCTTGATATCCATGTCATCGAGCCGGAGCGTCAGCCCTTCGGAGTTCGGCACAGGGATAGAACCTCCCTTAAAGACCATGTTACCGTAGCTCCTGAAGCCCGCGACGCTTCCGGCGAGGTGGCCCAAAAGGGCGATAAAGAGCCCTATATGCACGATATGCGGAAAAAACGACTGCCACGGCCTCTTTGCCTTTATTATGGAGTAGATCTTATCCAGGGTGCATACAACGGTATTTACCGCGAACAGCGCCATCAGCAATATGAGCGCGTATATCCAGAGCGTAAAAGGGAGGTATTCAAAGCCTTTAGAGGACAGCCAGGGAAAAAGGATGAACTGGTCCAAGGCCCTGAAGAACTGCGGGTGCTTCATGGAAAGTATCGAGCCCCAGGCCGCGTCCACGCAGATTAGAACGGACAATACGACCGTAAGAGATACCGAAGAGAAGAGATTCCAGAGCCTTTTCATGTCCTATTCATCGAGCCATCTTATTACATTCTTTACGAAGGCCTCGTTGTCAGCCTCTTTTATAAAAAGGTTAGTAAAGGGCGCGTCGTCCGCCACGACCGCGACCCTGCCCAAGCCCCATTCGGCAACGGCGATTACGGCGAAGGGCTCTTTCGGCTCGCCCTCCTCAGGCGCCCCGTCGTTGTCCGTATCCGCCCAAGAGCCGGGGGATGTCGTGGCTACCGCTTTTGCCGTCCCTTCGGTGAGAAGGGCCCAAGAGCCGTAGAACGCAAGCCTCTTTACCCCTTCCGTGACCGGGTGTAGGGTGAAGGAGGTCACATAGAAGTCCTGCGGCTCGTTGCCTATTATGCCGTTGGATTCCGACAGGACGAAATTCGATACTATTATCCCGAACGACTCCGTAAGCCTCGCCACAGGCTCGGATATATGGAGGAGCACGAGGAGCCTGCCGCCCCTTTTTACGAACAGATTAAGGGAAGCGATCTCCTCCGGCTTAAGCTCCATGGAGGGCCCGGCGATTATATAAGTCTTGACCCTGTCTAATGCCTCAGGGGTAATGGGGTCCCTGTTGACCGAGACCTCTTTTCCCGAGGACTTTATCATCCCGTGGAAGGCGGAGAAGTTGAGAGGGCCGCCCTTGAGGGGCGAGAATATCTCAGCGTGGGAGTCGTCGAATACGGTCAAAGAGGGCAGGTGCTTAAGCCCTTTTGGCTTCTGGGCGTTTATGCCCGGGACGCTCGAATATATCGCGCCCGGAAATAAAAAAAAGGACGCGAGCGCGAAGAGCGCTATCGCGGGCCTCAACCGTCCCATCCTTACCCCCTTTATAGGACTTCCCGGAAAGATCATAATACATTAGGATAGCCGCAGCGCCATGCGGAAGTCAAGGGCAAAGGGCCTTAATCGCCCCCTTAAAGAAGGCGCCTCAGGGGATTCCCCTTATTTCCCTTGATTTCTTACGATAGTAATATGATAAACTTAAATTATGTACGAATTGATGATTGAGGCGACGTTCTCTTCAGCCCATAACCTCAGGGGTTACGACGGCGCCTGCGAGAACCTTCATGGGCACAACTGGAGGGTAGAGGTGCGCGTCACCGCCCAAAGGCTCGACCCCATAGGCATGGCTGTCGATTTTAAAAGGCTTAAATCAGAGGCGAAAAAGGTCATAGACTCCCTCGACCATAAATACCTGAACGAAGTCCCTCCCTTTGACAAAGAGAACGCCACAGCCGAGAATATCGCGAGGCACATCTACAATGGGCTTTCCAGGGCCCTGAACGACGGGAATATAAAGGTCGCAAAGGTCAGGGTCTGGGAGTCAGATGACGCCTCGGCCGCTTACTATGAACAGGAAAAGGCCCTTCCCTAAATGAAAAAAAAGATACTGAGGGACGTACAGAGCGAGCCGGACTTCAGGCGCATAGGCATCGACAAGGTAGGCGTAAAGGACATACGCTACCCGATAGTGGTGCTCGATAAGAAAAACAAGATCCAGCACACCATAGCCTCCATAAACATGTATGTCGACCTGCCCCACCAGTTCAAGGGCACGCACATGTC
>JAUSLB010000111.1 GCA_030646655.1 Deltaproteobacteria bacterium
ATGGAAAAAATATGGAATAGGCCGTGGTAGTGTTAGTGATAGCAGTTTCATTGATTTGACAATTGGAACGGGTATTATAGGGATATTACTTTGGCTAATTACTCTTTCTTGCGTTATTTGGATTTCATTTTCAATTTTCAAAAAACGATATAATTATTTCTCTTTCATTCTTTTATTGATTACAATTAATTTCATGTCGCGGATGTTAATTGACTCCATTTTAAGGGATCATTTACTGCACCTATTCCTGTTTATGATAGGATTATTATCTTCATTGATGCTGCGAGAAAAGTTTGTTAATTCAAACAATTGTGATTTATTTAAAATTCCACATTCCTCATTATTATTAGAAATACATTCTTTACACATAACTAGATATTCGAGCAAATTCATCTCTAGAGCGGAACAGATAAATGTAAAATCATTAACTAAAAATTGATCTTGATTGAGTGAATTGTCTTTATCCGGACAAGAGGGGTAGTTATGTGTAAGAATTAATGCATTTGCGTTATATCTAAATGCTTGATCAATAATTTTCTTTTTTTTGCATTTTGAAATTTTTTTAAAACTGCCTTCACAAATTATTTCCAGTTCAATAAAATCATTTTTTGAATTAAGGTACATAATCGATAGTATTTCTGTATTAAGATATAAGATACCTTTTTCTTTTAAAATTTTTAATATATCCTCTTCTGCTGTGATTTTAAAATTATTCTTTTGCTCTCTTAAATATAAATAAGTTAGATTCTTAACAATTTTTGAAAGCAAGGAACCATCAGTAACTCCTTTCCCTGAGAAAAGTCCCTTCGCTAAAAAATCTATAGCTTTATCAAGACCACCGAATTTTTTAATTAGTTCCTCTCCACTTAAATTACATTTCTTATCTTCAAGAGAGAGTAAGAAATTTAAAATTTCAGAATTTGTGATGCCATCTAATCTATAACCATTAAATTTATATCTTTTTCTTATGTTGTCCATAATATCCCAGATGAGAATATTTCTGTAAGAAAAAAAATATAGTGCTTAATATACACTTATAGATATCAATTCTTAGTTTGATTGTCAAAGCAAATATCAATTCTATTGATAATCAATAGAATTGATATTTGCTTTTTAATTTAATTTCCTATACTCTTAGTTTGATGATGTTAGGTGATAAAATAAAAGAATTACGAAAATTGGAAGGGATTACTCAAACTGAATTGGCTCGGAGAGTTGGAAGGAAGCCACATTATATTAGTCAACTTGAAAATAATATTTTTAGACCAAGCCTAAAAACTTTAGACAAAATTGCTGAAGTTCTTAAAACGCGTTCAAGTATATTATTAGATGGGCATACGACTAATCTCAGATAATGAATAATCTCTTTCCTTCTCGCATATATCGTAAGAGACCATACCGATTTGCCGAAGCTGAACCCGCTCGGCGAGTCCCTCTTTCTCCTCTATATAATACACCTGCTCTGGGCGGATTTCTTAATCCTTAAGTTTCACAAAAAATTTAATACTTCACTGATGGGCCGACTGTGCGCTTCTCTTACATCCCGATAGCCATCTTTGCCGTGCTTTTCCTTTTCGCCGGGCCTTCTGGCGCCGCCGGGCTAAACAAGCCTCAGGGCTCGACCCAGACGGTAAATACCGTCCCCGGGTCAGGCTCGTCCGGGCAGGCCACCTCTGAACAGACCCCCGCATACCCCTTAAAAGACACTAAAGCCAAACCGCCCTCCTATACAGGAACGGATAAGGATAAAGGCGTTAGACCCACTATGCCGGCAACAGGCGCCGAAGGCGTCTTGACTATGCCGGCCGGGGAGGGAGAAACCGGGGAGAAACCCGCTGAGGAGTTGTCGTCTTTCGAGCAGTATGTCAGGGAAAAGGGCCTTGAGATAGACCAGTTCGGCTACGGCCTCTTTAACGAGCCGCCGAGCACGTTCGCCCCTGTTGACGATGTGCCTGTCGGGCCAGACTACATGCTCGGCCCCGGAGATGAACTGAGGCTCGTCATCTGGGGGAAGATTAACGGCGAATATACGGTAGAGGTAGACAGGGACGGCAACATCAACTTCCCTCAGATAGGGATACTCCACTTATCAGGCCTTACATTCTCTGAGGCAAAGGCGTTCCTTGATAAAGAGATGAGCAGGTATTATCAGCCCTCCGAAGTAAAGATGAATGTAAGCATGGGTTCGCTCCGCTCAATAAGGGTCTTTGTGGTCGGCAAGGCCAAGAGGCCGGGCAGCTATACCCTTTCTTCCCTTTCTACTCTTGTTAACGCCCTTTTCGCGGCAGGCGGGCCGGGCAAAGTAGGCTCCATGAGGGATATACAGGTAAAAAGGGGCGGCCAGACGATAACGCGCTTCGATCTGTATGATTTTCTCCTAAAGGGAGATAAGACAAAAGACATAAGGCTTATGCCGGAGGACGTGATATTCATCCCGCCCATCGGGCCTCTGGCGGGGATTTCCGGGGATGTGAACTCCCCGGCCATATACGAGCTTAAAGGCGGTGAGACCGCCGGAGAGCTGATAGGGCTTGCCGGGGGCTTAAGCGACATAGCGTTCAAAGGCAGGCTTCAGGTAAGCCGTATCGCGGACGGAAGCCGCCAGATAGTGCTGGAATCCAGCCTTGATGAGGAGCACGCAGAAAAGATCACGATAAAGCCGGGCGACCTCGTAAAGGTCTTCCCTGTCGTAGAGGACGAGAGGGTCATCAAGCTCATGGGGGCTGTCCAGAGGGAAGGGGATTACGGGATAGGGGAGGGCCTTACGATAAAAGACCTTATAAGCCTCTCTGGCGGGCTTAAGTACTACGCTTACACCGAGGAGGCGGAGCTTACAAGGATCACGGTTACGCAGGAGGGCCCAAAGACAATCAAATTATCGATAGACCTTAAAAGGGCCCTCGAAGGCGACCTTGGCCAGAACATACCCCTTCAGGAGAACGATTATCTTTTGGTAAGGACAGTGCCTGAATGGGAGCTATACAGGGTCGTGAACATAACGGGCGAGGTCAGGTTCCCCGGCACATACACCATTAAAAAGGGGGAGACTATCTCCTCTTTAATAGGGCGGGCAGGGGGTTTTACGGACAAGGCGTACCTCAAGGGCACGGTATTCTTCAGGCAGTCCGTGAGGGAGCTGCAGCAGATGCAGCTCGATGAGTCGATAAACAGGCTGGAAAAGGACCTCCTTTCCCAGAGCGCCGAATCGATAGAGGCGGCCCTTAGCCCCGAGGAGGCGAAACAGCAGCAGGCCGCTCTTATGCAGATGCAGGCCCTCATTTCCAAAATGAGGGCCGCCAAGGCAAAGGGGAGGATAAGCATAAGGCTTGCCTCCCTCGACAAGTTCAAAGGCTCCCCCTCAGACCTCGTCCTTGAGGACGGCGACACGCTTACGATACCCGAGGTGCCTTCTCAGGTTCAGGTAATCGGCTCCGTATATAACCAGACGGCCTTTGTCTATAACCCGGAGTTCGCGCTCGAGGGGTACATTAAGAAGGCTGGCGGGCTTACGAAGAACGCGGACGAGGACGAGTTGTATGTGCTGAAGGTCGACGGGACCGCCGTAAGCAGGAGGGAGGCGAGCTCATTGGGCTTCCGTTGGGACCCGGACAACAACCGCTGGACATCGGGGGGCTTCATGTCCTCGAGCCTCGACCCGGGCGATACGATAGTGGTGCCTGAGAAGGTGGAAAGGGTAGTGTGGCTGAGGGAGGTAAAGGACTTAACCCAGATCCTCTATCAGATAGCTGTCACGGCAGGAGTTTTGATTGTGGCTTTTTAGGTATTTTATTCTGCCGGGCCTGGCGGCCGTAATTATAATGACACTTTTCCCTGCGGGGGCATTTGCCGGCGCCTCTATAAACATCCCGGCAGGGAGCGGCATATACGGCGAGCTTGAGCGCCTTGAGGTAAAGGGGCTCCTTAAAAGCTCGATGTTGTCAACTAAGCCCTTTACCCGGATAGAGGGCGCAAGGCTTGCCGGAGAGGCGGAGTTTAACTGGGAAGTCCTCCCTGAGGGGAATAAAAAAGGACAGGCAGGAGAGATCATAAAAAGGCTTAAAGGGGAGTTCGGGGGAGAGTCGTCAAGCCCCGCCATGTTCATTAAGCCTATAGACGGCCCATACGCCAAGTTCCTCTACTCTGCGAGTTCGCCGCATTTTACGGACATAAACAATAACGGGGACAGGTTCAGCGAGGGGATGAACCTAAGGGCGGGCTTTTCGCTTAACGCGGGTTTTTTCGACAGCGTCGCGTTAAATTTTACGCCGGAGTACAGGCTTGACGAAGGGGGATCGAGGGGGCGGCTTTTATACGGCTATTTGAATGTGGATCTGTCAGGCCTCCTTATCGAGGCGGGCAGGGACTCTCAGTGGTGGGGGCCGGGGTTCCACGGGGACCTGCTAATTACCAATAACGCCAGGCCCTTTGACATGGTGAAGTTAACGACCGCGCGCCCTGTAGTGCTGCCGTGGGTCTTCGGGCGCCTCGGGCTTTTTAAGCCGACGGCCTTTCTTACGCGCCTTGAGGAGGACAGGGATTTCCCGAAGGCGAACCTCTTCGGCATGAGGCTTGATTTCAAGCCCACCCCCCGGTTCCAGTTCGGGCTGAGCAGGGTCTTTATGTTCGGCGGAAAAGGCAGGGGGGGCCTTGACGCAGGGGACTGGCTGAATGTGCTCATAGCCTCGGACAGCGCCGAGCACAGCGCCTCTGCTATCGACGGCAACCAGATAGCGTCGATAGACGCCTCATACGTGTATGTGAATAAAAACAGCTATATCCCTTTCAGCGGAGTAAAGCTCTATACGGAATGGGGGGCTGAGGACTCCTCAGGCGACACCAAAACCCCCTCTGGCAGGGCGAATATGTACGGGGCGTTTATAGACGAGCCTTTCAGGCTTGAGGATATAGACTTCAGGATCGAGTGGGCTAATACCGCCAGAAGCGCGAGATACGGCCCCCAGTGGTACACCCACTGGAAGTACACGACAGGATATACGTACGAGGGCAATGTCATAGGCCACCATATGGGCTCAGACGCCCGGGACTTATTCCTTAGGGCGCAGTGGCACGGCAGGTCCGGGGCGCTTGCAGGAATCGAGGCGGACCGCGAAAGCTCCGGGGTGCACAGCATAAGCGGAGAGACAAAGAGGGACTGGCTCAGCGCGGATTTTTCCTGCCCTTATAAAGATGTGAGGATCTCAGGCGGGCTCGGCTTTGAAGAGACGGACAGCCCCAGGGAAGGGAGGAACTCCAATACCGCCGCTTGGATAAACTTGGGCTGGTATTTTTAGGATGATGGCGGATAAAAGACGGGAAGAAGAAGTTGACCTGCTCGACTACTGGCAGGTTGCGGCAAAGCACAAAAAGCTTATAGGCATAATAACATCTATAGCTTTCGCGGCCTCTATCATAGCGGGCCTTCTCCTGCCCACGCTGTATGCCGCGACCGCGAGCGTCATGCCGCCTCAGCAGGACGACCTGATGGGCTCGGCGATAGCCTCAAAGCTCCCCTCCGGCCTAAGCGGGCTCGCGGGCGGGCTTCTGGGGACAAAATCCCCTTCCGATCTATGGGTGGGGATATTAAAGAGCAGGACCGTCAGGGACGGGATAATAGAAAAGTTCAAC
>JAUSLB010000136.1 GCA_030646655.1 Deltaproteobacteria bacterium
CGCGCCGCCGGAAGAGCCCGTATTCCTAAAAAAATCTTTTAATTTCAGGCTCCCTTGTGTTATTAATTAGCATTCTATATAATAAAAAGACGTGCCTTAAAAAGGAGCAACCTTAATTAATGGACTATAAATCTACCCTTAACCTCCCCAAGACGGACTTCCAGATGAAGGCCGATCTCCCTAAAAAAGAGCCTGAGATGTTAAGCGCCTGGGAGGGCTCCGGGCTTTATAAAAAGATCATGGCGGAAGGCAAGGGCAGGGAAAAATACATCCTCCACGACGGCCCGCCTTACGCCAACGGCAACATCCACATAGGCCACGCCCTAAATAAAATACTCAAGGACTTCATCGTAAAATCGATGTTCATGCTCGGCTACGCCACGGACTATGTGCCGGGATGGGACTGCCACGGGCTGCCCATAGAGCTGCAGGTTGAAAAGGAGCTGGGGCAGAAAAAGCAGGAGCTGTCGAAGACCGAGATAAGGAAGAGGTGCAGGGAGTACGCCTCGAAGTTCGTCGTAATCCAGCGCGAGGACTTTAAAAGGCTCGGCGTATTCGGCGAATGGGAAAACCCCTATCTTACGATGGACTTCGGCTATCAGGCGTCGATACTAAGAGAACTCGGCAAATTCGCGGCCAACGGGCTCGTCTATAAGGGCAAAAAGCCCGTCCACTGGTGCTCGTCCTGCAAGACGGCGTTGGCGGAGGCTGAGGTCGAGTATTATGACAAGACCTCGCCATCAGTTTATGTAAAATTCTCCATCGACCCCCGCGAGCTTGAAAAAAGGCTCAATGTAAAGGTCCCGGGCGATCAGGCCTTCGTGGTCATCTGGACTACGACACCGTGGACTTTGCCGGCGAACCTCGCCATAGCGCTGCATCCCGAGCTCGAATACTCGCTCGTATCCATAGCTGGCGCAAGCTACATAGTGGCGAGCGGTTTACTCGATAATATCTCCCAGAGGCTCGGCTGGAAAAAGGAAGAGCTACAGGTCTTAAAGACGTTCCTCTATAAGGATGTCGAGGGGCTTAAGGCAAGGCACCCGTTTATCGAGAGGGAGTCAATATTATTGCCCGGGGAACACGTTACGCTCGAGGCCGGCACAGGCTGCGTCCATATCGCGCCGGGACACGGGCAGGAGGACTACGTGATAGGGCTTAAATACGGCCTTGATATATATAACCCCGTTGACGACTCCGGGAGGTTCACAAAGGCCGTGCCCCAGTTCGAGGGGCAGTTCGTCTTCAAGGCTAACGAGAATGTCATCGCTACCTTAAAAGAGAGGGACAGGCTTTTACTCAAAGAAGACATAAGGCACTCCTACCCGCACTGCTGGAGGTGCAAGTCCCCCATAATCTTCAGGGCTACTGAGCAGTGGTTCGCATCGATGGAGGCCGGGGACTTAAGGAAAAAAGCCCTTGCCGCCATAGACAAAGAAGTCGTCTGGATACCCTCTTGGGGCAAAGACAGAATCTACAACATGGTATTGAACAGGCCTGACTGGTGCCTTTCACGGCAGAGGGTCTGGGGCGTGCCCATCCCGGCCATACACTGCAAGGGGTGCAGCGCCTCTTTCCTCGACAAAGGGCTTATCGACAAGCTCGCAGCGGCCTTTGAGAAAGAGGGCGCGGATGTATGGTTTGAAAAAGGGCTCGATGAACTCGCCAAAGGGATCAAGTGCCCCAAGTGCGGCTCAGGGGACTTCCAAAAGGAAGAGGACATCCTCGACGTCAGGTTCGACTCAGGCGTAAGCTTCGCGGCTGTTCTTGAGAAGAGGGAGAACCTGAGGTTCCCTGCCGACCTGTATCTGGAAGGGAGCGACCAGCACAGGGGCTGGTTCCACTCGTCTTTGCTCGCCTCAGAGGGGACAAGGTCAACTCCTCCGTACAAGGCCGTATTAACCCACGGCTTTGTGGTCGACGGCGAGGGGAGGAAGATGAGCAAGTCGCTCGGCAATGTCATAGCCCCTCAGGAGGTAATAGGCAGGTACGGCGCCGAGGTCTTGAGGCTGTGGGTCGCGGGCGAGGACTACAGGGAGGATATAAGGATTTCCGAAGAGATACTAAAGAGGCTCTCAGAGGCCTACAGGAGGATAAGGAACACGTTCCGCTATATACTCGGCAACCTCTATGACTTCGACCCGGAAAAGGACCTGACGCCTTACGGGGAGCTGGAGGAGCTTGACAGGTTGACGCTCCATAGATTAATGAAGCTCACCGAGAGGATATTAAACTCCTATAAGACCTTCGAGTTCCATGCGATACACCACTCAGTACACAACTTCTGCACGGTCGATTTAAGCGCCTTTTACCTCGATATCTTAAAGGACAGGCTCTATACATGCAGGGCTGGTTCAAACGGCAGGAGGGCCGGCCAGACTACTATCTATCATGTGATCGACCACCTCGTGAGGTTGACCGCGCCGATACTCGTATTCACGTCAGAGGAGGCGTGGGCGTTCATGCCGGGCAAAAAGGCTGATAGCGTCCATCTCGCCTCCATGCCCAAAGTCAATCCCGAATGGGTTGACGATAAGCTTGAGAAGAAGTGGGAGACCTTGCTAACCGTAAAGGGCGAGGCGTCGAAGGCCCTTGAGACAGCGCGTCAGCAAAAACTCATCGGCCATCCCCTCGACGCCAGAATCACCCTCCGCCCGAATAAGGACCTCGAGGCGCTCCTTATCGAGGAGGAGAAGGCGCTTGAGGAGGTATTGATAGTCTCCGAGCTTAAGGTATCGAACGACGCCAAAGCACCGGATAAGGGGGTCGTCTTCGAGTCAAAGGAGATCCCGGGGCTAAGAGTAACCGTAGAGAACGCGGGGGGCGGAAAGTGCGAGAGGTGCTGGCATTACAGCTCTTTTGTCGGTAAAAGCACGGACCATCCGGCCCTTTGCGAAAGGTGCGTGGAGGCGCTCAGATAATCAGAAACGCGAAGATACTCCTTATTACCGCC
>JAUSLB010000112.1 GCA_030646655.1 Deltaproteobacteria bacterium
TCTCCCCCTCCTCCCCCTTCTCCAATGATCACGGCCGACGCCCTGCACGAGCCAAGGAGCTTTAAATGCCTCTGGTCAGAGAGCAATGTTATCTCACCCGGCCCTGCCTCTTCGATCGGGGCTATGCCTGAGATGAGGGTATCCCCGTGCCCGGCAAGCCGGCCGCTTATTAAAGACGCAAGCTCCTCTAATTTCTTTTCAAAGGGCATGTTTATTTGGATTTCGTCCTCTTGTTGTAGGTCTTTATGACCTCGTCTGTCAGGTCAGCGTCAGACGGCGCGTAGAGAAGCCCGCCTACGGATTTCTCGAAGACGTACGCGTAGCCCTTCTTCTTCGCGATCTCCTCGACCACATCCCTTAATTCCTCTATTATCTGGGCCTCGACTTCCTGTTTTTTCTTATTGAGCTGCTCGCCGTAGTCCATGAACTTTTGCTGAAAGTCCTGGCTCCTTGTCTTAAAGTCCTTCTCCTTGGCCTCCCGTGTCTCCTTGTTCCAGACGTTCGCCTTCTTGTCTATCTCGTCCTTCATCTTCTTAAGCTCTTCCTGCTTGATATTGAGCTCGTCTTCGAGCTTTTTCGCCTCGTCCTTGAGGGTGTCCTTCGCCTTTATACCGGCGTCGCACTCGTTTAAGGCCTTCTGGAGGTTCGCGTAGCCTATCTTAATATCCGCGGCCGGGAGATTTACAGCCGATAAAATAAATGCAAATATAACCAACCCTAAAAAAAGCGCCTTTCTCATCCTCTTCTCCTTTTTCATTTTTGCCCAAGCGATAAGGCTCGGGTCCGTTTAGTTAGAATATGGTCCCGATGGCGAAGTCCCACTGCTGGGCGTCCTCGCCGTCCTTTTTATCGAGGTTGAACCCGAGCTCAAGGCGCAGCGGCCCGAGCGGCGAGAACCACCTTATGCCTACTCCCGCGCCCTTCCTTAGTTCACTCAGGTCTATCCTGTTGTCATAGGCGTTACCCGCGTCGAAGAAGACCAGCCCCTTTATGTTCTGCTCAGGGAAGACCGGGAAGAGGAACTCCGCGTTCATGACGAGCATGATATTCCCGCCGATTAGGTCGCCTGTGGCCGGGTCTTTAGGGCTTATCGACCTTGTCTGGAAGCCCCTGACGGAATTTATGCCGCCGAGGAAGTATTTTTCGTATATGGGCACCGTATGCCCCTGATAGCCCTGCACATATCCGAGCGCGCCGTGCAGCGAGAAGGTCGCCTCCCACGGCAGGGGGAAAAACTTAACGGCGTCGCCCTCGTACTTTATGAAATGGCTCGTGCCTCCGAGCGGCCCTCCGGCGAACTCTGTCGAGAGGTTTACTACAGAGCCTTCGCTCGGGAAAAACGCGTCGTCGCGCGTATCCCTTCTCACAACCGCCTTGATGCTGCTCTCGGTGCTCTTTCCGGCCTGATCCTTTATGAATGTGGAGGCGGTGTCTGCCACGTCGGTTATATCGACGTCCTCGAGTTTATAAGTCAGGTATCCTCGCGTGTACCTCTTTGTTATGGGGAAGCCGAACCTCAAGTCAAAGCCCTTTTTGTTGAGCTTGAAATCAGGGTAGTCCTTGTCGGTGTTATAGATGTCGAAGCCCGCGGAGATGGGTTTGTCGAAGAGCCACGGCTCTGTAAAGCCGAGAACATATTTGGAGGAGCTTGAGCTGACGGTCCCCGACAGGTCGAGCTTAATGCCAGTGCCCATGAAGTTCGACTGCGAGATAGACGCGGTCCCTATGAGCTTATCCACCGAGCTGTAGCCGAAGCCTAAGGATACGGAGCCGGTGGGCCTCTCCTTAACCTCGATATCGAGCTTCATCTTATCGGGGGCCGAACCCTGGGTCTGCGTTATCCTCACGTCCTCGAAGTACCCGAGCCTCCTTAAATTATTCCTGCTCCTCTTGATCTCGGATGAGGCGTAGAGGCCTCCCTCGCCGAGCTCCATCTCTCTCCTGATGACCTTGTCCCGCGTCCTCACATTTCCAGAGATATCGATCCTCTCTATATAGACCAGATCGTTCTTTTTTATGTCAACGGTTATGTCTATCGTCCTTTTCTCGGGGTTTACCTGGGTCACGGGCTTAATATCGGCGTAGGCGTAGCCTTTATCCCCGTAGACGTCCGTGACGGCGTCTACGCCCTTGGAGAGCCTGGTCCTGTTGAAGACCTCACCTGTCTTAAGCTTAAGCTTCTCAAGGAGCTCTTCCTTTGTGGCAAGCATCTCACCCTTTACATCGAGGTCCCCCACATTGAACTGCTCGCCTTCAAAGAGGGCGATCGTGATATAGAACCATTTCTTGTCCTCGCTGAGGAGCACCCTCTGGTCGAGGATATCGGCGTTGATAAAGCCGTTATCGAAGTACTTGCTCATTATGATAGCGAGGTCGTTATGGAATATGAACTCGTTGAACTTTCCCGACCCCGAAACCACCGAGAATATCCCTACCTCGGTCGTGTTCATGAGGCCCTTGAGCTTCTCTGCTTCAAAGAAGCCGTTCCCGATGAAGGTTATCCTTTTGACCTTGACAGCGGGGCCCTCGTCTATATTAAAAACGACCTTGGCCTCGAGCCCGTCGGACTCTATCACCGGGGTAACGGAAGCGAGGTAATAGCCCTCTTCGGCGTACATCGCCTTTATCTTCTCGGCGTTCTCGCCGAGTATGACCCTGTCGAGTACCGTATTCTCCTTTATGGTAAGGGCCTCTTTTATCTTCTCGTCCTTTATCTCCTTATTCCCCTTGAAATCGACCTTTTTAACAAAAGGCATCTCTTTTACGGTAAAGACGAGGACCTTGCCGGAGGCCGTGTCGGTAAGGTCCGCCGATATGTCGTCAAAAAAGCCTGTGCCGAACAGAGTCCTTATGTCCTCTTTCACATCGTCCGGGGAGTAGGGCTCGCCGGGCTTGCTTATGAGCTTTCTTGTTATTGCCTCTGTATCGACCCGCCTGTTGCCGGCGACGATTATTTTATCTATGATGCCGGACTTTACGGCGGGCCGCGCAAGAAGGGCGCTGTCCATCCTGGCGCGCATTACAGGGGCGGCATCCCTTATCTTCTTTATAAGCTCTCCTTCTGATTCAGAGGACTTGAAATAAAATGCGATCCCCTTCCCGTCCTTTAGATCCAGTATCCGCCAGTCAGCTCCGGCAGACTGCCCGAGCTTTGTTATAGAGCCGAGAACTGCGAAATCCGCCAGCGCCTCTTTGCCAAGCGCCGCGGCGTCCTTCTCGTCAAACCTCTTTACGCCCTCCTTAAGCATCCGCTCTTTTACGGCCTCTATCCCCACCACCTCCGCGCCGCTTGAATAGAGCGAGGCAGCGAGCGTCTCCATCACCGACCTCCTGAGGGCGGAAATATCGGTCTTGCTGTGCATGTCGAAAGGCAGTATCAATACCCTCGGCCCCTCTGCAAAAGCTTTAAAAGGGAGAACCAGAAAAAGCGATACAAGGATAATGCTTCGGATGAACCTCAACTCTGCTAAAGTCCTTTCAGGCGAATATTTTAAAGGCCGTGCGTAGCCGCTAAAGACTGCGATTCGTGACCGTGCGCCGTGCCTGTATTCAAAAACAGTTTTTTAAGCTATGAGAGCTTCAGCCGGGTAAAAAATTATTTCAAAATTTCCGTTTATTTAAAATATTCCTCGAATATCAGGCTAAGCCATCTCTACGGTGCGGACAAAGGGGCCGACGGTCTTTATTCTTCCCTGACCTTCCCGTCAACCATCTTAAGCCTTCTGTTCAAACGGGAAGCGAGCCTTTCGTTATGGGTCACAATGACCATGGTCGTATTCTTTGATTTATTAAGCTCGAGCAATACCTCGAAGACCTCATCGCCGGTGCGGGTATCGAGGTTCCCCGTAGGCTCATCGGCCAGAAGGAGCTCGGGCGACTGTATCAGCGCGCGCACGATAGCGCTGCGCTGCTGCTCCCCGCCCGAAAGCTCGCCGGGCTTATGGTTAAGCCGGGAAGAGAGCCCGACCTCGCTTAAAAGGGCCTCGGCGGCCTTTCGCGCCTCGCCGTAAGGGGCCCCGCCGATGAGCGCAGGGAGCATCACATTCTCAAGCGCCGTGAACTCCGGCAAAAGATGGTGGGACTGGAAGACGAAGCCTATGGATTTATTCCTGAAGGCCGCAAGCCTTTTCTCGTCATAGCTGAAGACCTGCTCGCCGTTATACAAGACCTCCCCGCCCGAGGGCCTGTCGAGGGCGCCCAGGATATTCAGGAGCGTCGACTTGCCTACCCCTGAGGCGCCGATGATGGCTACGGTTTCGCCCCTGGCTACCGTAAGGTCTATGCCCTTGAGCACCTCGACCCTTTTATGGCCGTCCCCGTAGGTCTTATAAAGGCCCTTTACATTGATAAAATCCATTAAGATTATACGAATACCCCCGCGAGACCCCGCACCCTCAACAGGTCCGTGACCCGCTCCTTTATCACCTTCTCAAGCGCCCCTTTTGCCTCCGGGTGCCCGGTAAGGAGATCTTTTATAATCGCCCTTGAGAAGGCCGCAAGCTCCAGATCGCCAAGCGCCGTAACGGTGGCGACCCTCGGCCTGCTCGTGGCCAAGCCTATCTCCCCGAAGAAATCCCCTTCCCCAAGCTCTGCTATGGATATCCCTTTGCCATTTTTGCCGCTTGACGATACGGAGACCCTGCCGGATTTTATAAGGTACATGGTGTCGCCCTTATCGCCCTCTTTCATTATTACCGAGCCCTTGGGCAGTTTTACGAGCTCGATGCGCGACAAGACCTCTTTCCTCTCCGCGTTGTTCAAGAACCTGAAAACTTCGGAGAGGGCCATGAACTTATCGACTACCCTTTCCTTGTAGAAATTAAAAAGGACCTCCTCGACCCTTTTATGCCTTGAGATAATAGAGGTCAGGTCTTCTTTGGTAAGCTCGAGTATGGTGGACTTTGCCGAGCCCTTTACATCTGTCGTCCTCTTTGCGTTAAGGAAAAAGCCGAACTCTCCGAATATCGCGCCCTCGCCGAGGCTTGCGAGTCTTACGGCCGAAGAGTCCTTTGCCCTGCCGATAACCTCGACCGTGCCTTCCGCGATGATATATATGGAGTCCCCCGCATCGCCTTCCCTGAAGAGATAGCCGCCCGTGGGGAGCTCCCTTGATATCACCTTCTTTACGACAGCGAGGAACTCCTCTTCGGTAAAATCGGAGAACAGCGGCGTCCTCGGCAGGGCCTTGGCAGGCCCTTCCCCGTCTTCGCGTTTAGCCGCCTGTTTTGAAGGCCGGCCTTTGTAGAGAGCGGCGAGCTTATCCTGAACATCCTCCCTTGAAGGGTCGATATTCATTATCAGCTTGCATACGGCTATGGCCTTTACGATAAATCCGAGCTTCGTGAAGCTCCCGGCCGCCTCTTTATAATAATCGATAGAGGCCTGATCATCCCCTGCCTTCCTCGCTATGTCCCCGAGCCTTAAAAATATCCTCGGGTCTTTTGAGCCGTAGGCCTTTATCTTCCCGTAGGCCTCGATAGCCTCGCCGTATCTTCCTTTTGAGAAGAGCGATTCGGCCTTCTCCTTTACGGCGGAGATTACAGCGTCAGAAGCCATTTAAGCCTCATTCGTACCTTAAGCCCTCGACAGGGTCGAAACGGGAGGCCTGCCAGGAGGGATAAAGGGTGGCAAGAAAGCTTATGCCGATAGAGAAGACTATTATAGCGGCCACGACCGTGGGCTCGACCTTCGAGGGGAACGTGTCGATATAGTAGACGCTCGGCGGGAGCACCTTGAAGTGGAAGACCTGCTCTAAAAACTGGACGATCTTCTCTAAATTCAGCGCCGCAGCAAGGCCCAGGACCGTGCCGAAAAAAGTCCCGGTAACGCCGATTATTATCCCCTCTATCATAAAGATCTTCATTATCCCGGCAGAGGTGGCGCCGAGGCTTTTAAGTATCGCTATATCCTTGCCCTTCTCCATCACTACCATGATTAGGGTGCTTATTATATTCAGGGCGGCAACGAGTATTATGAGGGTGAGTATGATGAACATCGCCACCTTCTCAAGCTTAAGGGCTGAAAACAGGTTCCTGTTCATCTCCATCCATGTGCGCGTCCAGTAAGGGCCTTTAAGCTCTATCATTATCTCGTCGGCTATCCGCTCAGCCTCGTAGATGTCTTTTATTTTTACCTCGACCCCTGTAGCGGTATCCCCTAATCTAAAAAAGCTCTGGGAGTTCTCAAGCGAGATGAACGCCATGCTGGAGTCGTATTCGTACATGCCGAGCTCGAATATGCCGGATACCTTAAACGCCGCCATCCTCGGCACAGGCCCTGCCGGGGTCATCGTGCCCATAGGGGAGATGACATTGACGCTGTCGCCCACCTTTACCCCGATATTCCTCGCCAGTTCGCTGCCTATTATTATGCCCGGCGCTCCTGACGAGTCCTTAATCGGCGACTTTATCCCATCTAAAGACCCTTCTCTTATCTTTGAAGGGAGCACGGTCACGCCGGCTATTGTCTTAAGGTCGAGACCCCTTATTACCGCGCCTATTACCCCGTTGGGGGAGGAAATCATCGCCTGATTGTAGGTAAAAGGCGTGGCGCCCATGATGCCGGGCATCTTTTTTACCTTCCCGGCCACCGTATTATAGTCCCTCATGCCCTGCCCGAGCTCGGTTATGACCACATTGGCGTTGATGCCGAGTATCTTCTCTTTCAGGTTCTCCTCGAACCCGTTCATTACGGACAGGACTATTATGAGCGCGGTAACGCCTACGGTTATGCCGAGGATAGAGATGAAGGTTATGACCGAGATAAAGGTCTGCTTCCTCTTGGCCTTCAAGTATCGTAGCCCTATGAAAAGCTCGTAGCCCATACACCCATGTATATTAAAACCAAAAGATTAAAAAACATGTTCTTTAAAATTAAAACTACCTTTTAAGCTGGGGAAAGAGGATGACGTCCCGTATCGAAGGCGAGTTGGTGAGTATCATTACGAGCCTGTCTATCCCTATCCCCTCGCCGGCCGTAGGCGGCATGCCGTACTCAAGGGCCTTTACGAAGTCCTCGTCCATCTCGTGCGCCTCGACGTCGCCCGCGGCTTTTTCCTTTAACTGGCTTAAGAACCTCTCCTTCTGGTCGACCGGGTCGTTAAGCTCGGAGAAGGCGTTGGCTATCTCCCTGCCCATGACAAGGAGCTCGAACCTGTCAACGAGCGAAGGGTCTTTCTCGTTCTTCCTTGAAAGGGGCGACACATCGACAGGGTACTGGGTCACGAACGTAGGCTGGATGAACCTGTGCTCGGCTGCGGCCTCGAATATCTCCGTTATGATCTTCCCGTGGCTTAAGCCCTCGGGGATATTGAGGCCGAGCTCTTTTGAGAACTTAAGCGCCTTGTCTCTATCCGTGAATATCTCTTCAGGGGCCTTTGAGTATTTCAATACCGCCTCTTTTACGGTGATCCTCTGCCAGGGGGGGGTGAAATCAAGGGCAGTCCCCTGATAATCGATCTTTTTTGCGCCGTGCACCTCTTGGACAAGAGAGCTTATCATCTCCTCCGTAAGGTCCATCAGGTCTTCGTAAGTGGCGTATGACTGATAGAACTCCAGCATCGTGAACTCAGGGTTATGCTGGGTGGATATGCCCTCGTTCCTGAAGTTCCTGTTTATCTCGAATACCCGCTCGAGGCCGCCAACCACGAGCCTTTTTAGATAAAGCTCAGGGGCTATCCTCAGGCATAGCTCCATGCCTAAGGCGTTATGGAAGGTCTTAAACGGCTTGGCCGCCGCCCCTCCGGCTATGGGCTGGAGCATCGGGGTTTCGACCTCTATAAAATCCCTTGAGCAGAGGAAGTCCCTTAAATATTTTACTATCGCGGTCCTTTTTAAAAAGACGTCCTTTACCTCGGGGTTTACCATGAGATCCAGGTATCTCTGCCTGTACCGGGCCTCTATATCGGTAAGCCCGTGCCACTTCTCAGGCAAAGGGTGCAGCCCTTTGGCAAGGAGCCTTAACCTCTTTGCCTCGACCGTAAGCTCGTTCGTGCGGGTCCTGAAGAGGGCGCCTTCCAGCCCGATGATGTCTCCCATGTCCATCGCCTTAAAAAGGCTATACGCCTCTTCGCCCACTATTTCCTTTTTTATGTATGCCTGAAGCCTGCCGGTCCTGTCCTTAACCTGTATGAAAGAGGCCTTGCCGAAATCCCTTATCGCCATTATCCGGCCGGCTATGGAAAGGCTTATATTCTTCGCCTCGAGGTCTTCTTTAGTAAGCTCGCCGAAGTCCTTTAAAACTTGCGCGCACTCAGCCGAGGGCTTAAAGTCGTTCGGGTAGGGGTTTACCCCGGCCTTCCTTAAATCCTCGAGCTTGGTCAGGCGCTGCTGGTACTCCACACTTTTCTCTTCCACAGTAAAGACCTCTTAAGGAATTCAATCGGTAAATTCAATAGTTATAAATACCGGACAGTAATGAATAAAATTATCTTATTTAAACGGTTAAAGTCAAGAGAAAAGGACTGATTTCAAGGGTTTGGAAGGGGTTTGGAAAGGAAAGTTTTATGAGGTGAGGGGGGTTTATATCCGATTTCAGGCAAGCGGCTGATACTCTTTTCCCAGCGCCTCGGCTACAGTCGGGTGGGTGACAGAGCCGTTATGGATGTTAACGCCCTTTTTTAAAGACGCATCCGCCCCTATCGCCCCCTTAAAGCCGAGCCGGGCAAGGGCCAACACATAGGGGAGTGTGGCGTTCGTCAGCGCGAAAGTCGAAGTCCTCGGCACGGCCCCAGGCATATTGGCTACGCCGTAATGTATTATGCCCTCGAACACGTAAATGGGGTTCGCGTGCGTCGTAGGGACGATAGTCTCAACGCACCCGCCCTGATCAACCGAGACATCCACGATAACAGAGCCTTTTTTCATCATTGAGAGCATGCCGCGCGTTACTATCTTCGGCGTCCGTGCCCCCGGTATGTGGACAGCCCCTATAAGGAGGTCGGATTTTTTCAGGCACCCCTCGATGTTATGCGCATTTGAAATAAGCGTCTTAACGCCTGTTCCGAACATGTCCTCAAGATATCTAAGCTTATCAACCCTTGTATCGAGCACAGTCACCTCCGCCCCGAGGCCGACCGCTATCTTCGCGGCGTTAAACCCGACAAAACCCGCTCCGAGAATGACGACCTCCCCGCGCTCCACCCCGGCAACCCCGCTTAGCAGTACCCCCCTTCCGCCG
>JAUSLB010000113.1 GCA_030646655.1 Deltaproteobacteria bacterium
TCGAGGCGGCTCCGGGTATGCGGCCGTCCCTGAACTCAGCCGGAGTGCGGACATCTATTAAAGTGAAAGGCACTTTGCCTTCCATAAGTGATAGCAGCCCTTTTGAGTCCATCCTGTCGTCGTCTCCTAAAATTCCGTTTAAAGATTGAGTCTAAGCCTCTCATTTATTTTAAAAATTATTTCCCGCGCCCCTCGATGACCTTCGAGACCTCTTCGATGAGCGCCTCTACTATCTCTTCCTCTTTCACCTTCTTTACGGGTTTTCCCTTCACATAGATAAGCCCTACCCCGTCGCCCCCTGCTATGCCGACATCGGCTTCGCCCGCCTCTCCCGGGCCGTTCACCACGCAGCCCATCACCGCTACATTCACAGGCTCTGTTATGTGGGATAGCCTCTTTTCCACCTCGGCGGCGATAGTTATGCTGTCGAGCTTTATCCTGCCGCACGTGGGACACGAGATGATGTTTATGCCTCGCTTCCTCAGCTCAAGGGATTTGAGTATCTCCCAGCCTACCCGTGCCTCGTCGACCGGGTCGCCCGTAAGCGATACCCTCAGGGTGTCGCCTATCCCCTCGGCAAGGAGGATGCCCAAGCCCACGGAAGATTTTATAGTGCCTGAAAATATCGTCCCTGCCTCGGTTATGCCGATATGGAAAGGGTAATCGACCTTATCCGCAAGCAATCTGTAGCTCTCGATCGTCAACGGCACGCTCGAGGCCTTAAGGGAGATCTTAATATCCCTAAAGTCGAGGTCCTCAAGCATGGCTATATGGCGCATGGCGCTCTCCACGAGCGCCTCGGCCGTCGGGTGGCCGTACCTCGAGAGTATGTCCTTTTCAAGCGAACCGGCGTTTACGCCTATCCGTATCGGGACGCCCCTGTCCTTCGCGGCCTTAACGACCGTGCCTATCCTCTCCTTTGAGCCGATGTTGCCGGGGTTCAATCTAAGCCCATCGACGCCCGCGTCGAGCGAGGCGAGCGCGAGCCTCCAGTCGAAGTGGATGTCGGCTATAAGTGGTATGTCTATGTGCTTCCTTATGGGGCCGAGTGCCTTAGCCGCGTCCATGTCAGGGACAGCGACCCTTATAATCTCGCACCCGGCGGCCTCCAAAGCCTTTATCTGCGCCAGCGTTGCGGCTATGTCGGCGGTATTCGTGTTGGTCATCGACTGGACGCTTACGGGCGCGTTGCCGCCGACCTTTACGCCGCCTATCTTTATCTCCCGCGTTTTTCTCCTCATATCATAAAAAATATACTATAAACGGATGAATTTTTCACCCTTAATCATATCTCGCATCTCTTGACCAGCACGCCGAAAGGTTATATCTTAGTACAATGGTTTTAGAGGCTGTTAATATAAAGCCCGCCGGGGCGTTTCGCGGCTTAAGGGGGCTGGACCTTCCTTTTGTCCTATCGGGCGGGACCGCGCGCTCGAGGTATTCGTATGTGAGCGCGGACCCCTTCATTACCGTCAAAACCGAAGGCGGCTCAACCACAATCGGGGGCGAATGGAAAGGGCAAAAGGAATTCGGCGACCCCTTCTCCGCCCTCTCGCGTTTATTGCCTGAGTTCTCTTACCCGGAAGCCCCCCCCTTCCCTTTCAGCTCCGGCATGGCCGGGTATTTCTCGTACGATTTAAAGAAACTTATAGAGCCGGGGTTAAAGGTAAAAGGGGATAATAAGGAAGACCTTCTCCTGCCTGACTGCCTCCTCGGTTTTTACGACCCTGTATTTGTCTATGACCATCTGAAAGGGGAAGGATACCTCGTATCGATAAATCCAGGCAAGGGCGATTCAGGCAAGGCCCGCTTTGAAAGGTTCAAAAAAAGGCTATCTGCGGAAAGGCCCTGTTCTTACGATGTCAGTGTAGCGACCGCTCTGACCTCGAACTTCACGAGAGCGGATTATATAGCCTCGATACAAAAGGCGAAGGAGTATATCTCTGCAGGCGACATATACCAGATAAACTTATCGCAGAGGCTTAAGATAAGCTGGGAGGGCGACCCGTTCGCGCTCTTTCTTAAGCTCATGGAGGCGCGCCCCGCGCCCTTCAGCTCCTTTTTCGATTGCGGAAGTTTCCAGATAATCTCGAACTCCCCTGAAAGGCTCCTTAAGATCGAAAACGGCTATGCCGAGACAGAGCCGATAAAAGGGACAAGGCCGAGGGGCGTGAC
Organism: Deltaproteobacteria bacterium; assembly: GCA_030646655.1. GTDB lineage: Bacteria > Desulfobacterota > GWC2-55-46 > GWC2-55-46 > GWC2-55-46 > JACRCL01. Next base: position 2,176 of record JAUSLB010000113.1, read on the forward strand.
GCCTGAGCAGGACTGCCTCTACAGGCATGAGCTGAAGATGAATATTAAAGAGAAGGCCGAGCATGTGATGATAGTCGACTTGGAGAGGAACGACCTCGGGCGGATATCGGTGACGGGCACGGTAGAGGTCTTGGGCTTTGAGGAGGTCACGACTTACCCGACGCTCCACCACATGGCTTCAGTCGTGAAAGGGAGGCTTAGGCCTGAAGTGACCCCGCCGGCTGCATTGAGGTCAATCTTTCCGGGCGGCTCTGTCACGGGCGCCCCGAAGATAAGGGCAATGGAGATAATAGACGAGCTTGAGAGGGTCAGGCGCGGCGTCTATACCGGCGGCATAGGCTGGATCGATTCTAAAGGGAACGCCGATATAGCTATGGCCATAAGGACGGCGGTATATAAAGACGGCTCTGTCTACCTCCATGTGGGCGGAGGGATAGTGGCTGATTCTATCCCTCAGGACGAATATGAAGAGACCATCCTTAAGGCAAAGGACTTCCTCGATGTTTTGGGAATGGGGGGAATAGAGGGCTTGAGGGGCTTGGGGGCGCTCGTCAAATGAAGAGGCTCGTTTATCTTAACGGCAGGCTGCTCCCTGAGTCAAAGGCGTCTATCTCCGTATTCGACAGGGGGTTTAATTACGGGGACGGGGTCTTCGAGACATTGACGGCTAAGGACGGGAGCCCCCTCTTTTTAAAAGAGCACTTAATGAGGCTTAAAAGCGGGGTAAAGGCATTGGGCATACCCCAAGCCGGCATAAAAGGGCTCCTTGGCGATATAGAAAACGGGGCGATAGGGGAGCTGATTAAAAAAAATGGGCTTAAAAATAGCTCGGCGAACATAAAGATAATAGTCACGAGAGGCGTTGACGCCGGAGGCCATACCCCTAAAAAAGGGGCAAGGCCGACGGTCATTATCACGGCAAAGCCTGTGGATGAAAATGCCGTCACAAGACGCCGCAAAAGAGGCATAAAGGCGGTTACGATAAGCGGCTTTATGCCCTCATTCCCGGGTATCAAGAGCCTTAACTTTCTCCCGAATATAATCGGGAAAGATAGGGCCTTAAGCTCAGGCGCGGACGAAGGCATATTTACTGACGGGTCCGGAAGGATAACCGAAGGCACATCGGCGAATATCTTTACCGTTATTAGAGGCGTTTTAATCACCCCCCGGCTTGGAAAAACCCTCTCGGAAGGGCCTTTGCCCGGGGTCGTCAGGGGCGCTGTAATAAGGCTTGCAAAAAAAGAAGGCATAAAGGTAAAAGAGGCTGAAATATATAAAAACGGCCTCTACAGGTGCGATGAGGCCTTCCTTACAAACTCGGTCTCAGGCGTCACGCCGCTCATAAAGATAGACAATAAGCTTATACACAATGGAAAGCCCGGCCCCGTAACCCGCCTATTGCAGGGGCTTGTTATGGAGGAGATGCGTTAAAAATGCCGTAAACCGCTAGAATAAAGCTATTATTGATTTTTTACCCCCGATAAGTTATATTCTCCTCGATGGGAACCGTAGACGAAAAACCGGCTTGCAACCCCGAAGAGACTAAAGAACTCCTCCAAAGGCGCCTCCAGCTCGCCACATTCACGGAAATCGGAAAAGCGCTCACATCCTCGCTCGACCTTAAGGAAGTCCTTAACATCGTGATGGATAAGATAAGAGAGCTGCTGCGCCCGAAGAACTGGTCGCTCCTCCTCCTCGACGAGGAGACCGGGGAATTAAAGTTCGAGATAGTAGTCGGCGCGGGGTCTGAAAAGATCAAGGACTTAAGACTAAAGCCCGGCGAGGGCGTGGCCGGCTGGGTGGCGAGGGAGAAAAAGCCCCTCCTTGTCGCTGACGTGAGCAAGGACCCGAGGTTCTCGAAAAAGGCGGATGAGATCTCGAATTTCACTACCCAGTCGATAATCTGCGTCCCGCTCCTTACGAAGGGCAAATGCCTCGGCGTAATAGAGCTCATTAACAAGGTCGAGGAGATAAGCTATGTAGAGGACGATCTTCTCGTGCTTACCACTCTCGCGGACTTTACCGCCATAGCCATAGAGAACGCGATATCCCTGAACAAGGTGCATGAGCTTACCATAACGGACGACCTTACGAGGCTGTATAACTCAAGGTTCCTCCACAACCGCCTTGAATACGAGGTGGAGAGGGCTAAGAGGTTCAAACACGAGCTCTCCATGATATTCCTCGACCTCGACTATTTCAAGAACGTGAACGACAACTACGGGCACCTCGCCGGCTCTAAGCTCCTCAGGGAGGTCGCCAAGTTCATACTCGGCATGATAAGGAACGTTGACATGGCCTGCAGGTACGGCGGGGACGAGTTCATAATCCTGATGCCCGGCACATCGAAGAAGCACGCCGTGATGGTCGCGAAAAAACTGTGCTCGGTCATAAGGGACGAACTCTTCCTTAAGGACGAGGGGATAAACATCCGCATTACCGGGTCCTTCGGGGTGGCGTCATTCCCTGCGGACGCGGACAACAAGGACAGCCTCATCCGCATGGCCGATAACGCCATGTACACGGTAAAGAACAGGGAAAGGGACGGGGTAGCTGAGGCATAGGGCTGGTCTGGAAAAACATCTACGGAGGGTCTTGATGAAAAGGTTTCTTTTAGCTCTGCCGCTTATGCTTACGATCATCGGGTGCTCTGTTGCAAGCCGCACGGAAGGCACGAAGATAGACAGGAACCTGGTGCTTAACCTGAGGCCGGGCGCCACCACAAGGCAGATGGTCATCGACGCCTTCGGCGCGCCGTCCGCGATAAACTACGAGAATAACGAGGAGAAGTTCACCTATACCTTCAAGGAAAAGGCCGTCCCGGTCTATCTCGGCGGGCTTGTCGAGAACGAGACAAAGGGGAAGGAATCGCTAACAACGCTCGAGCTCGTATTGAAGGACGATATAGTCTATTCATACAGGTTCAAAAGCGCGGAGAACTGAGCTCAGTTTCAGGTCGGAGGATCAAAAGAAAAGATATTTATGATTTAAAAAAATACCCCGTTCTCCCAACGGGGTATTTTTTTAAGCGGGGATAGGGCCTTACATGCCTTTGATTTGCCGGGAAAATGCATGGCAACCCTTCAGGGTTGCCATGCAAAAGTTATGAAAAACAAAAAGGCCCCTTTTAAAGGGGGCCTTTTTTCCTGACACAGATGAAGGAAAACTCTCATAATGCTAAGGATGAATAATCCTTAAATGATCACTTCTTTAATACCGCGTCCTTGCACGCCTTGGCTATCCTGAACTTCACCACCTGCTTGGCGGGTATCTGGATAGTCTCGCCTGTCCTCGGGTTCCTTCCCTGCCGGGCCAGCCTGTTCACCAGAACGAGCTTGCCTAAGCCGGGGATCGTGAACCCGTTCTTCGCCTCTTCGTAAGCGAGATCCGCCATGTCAGCGAGGATCTCCCGCACGGTCTTTTTGGGCACCCCCGCCTTCTTGGCTATATGGTCCTCTATCTGAGACCTTGTCATCGCTTTTGCCATATCCACCTCCGTGATTTAAATTAAAAAAACAAACTCATCCCCCTTGGGCGGGGCATAATATATCATATTATATAGCAAATGTAAGGCTTGTATTTAAAATGAGGGGCTTAAATCAGCGGCCTTCAATTTAAACAGGAAGCAGATACAGGGATAATCTATTACACAGCCGTATCAATTGCAAGTTAATTTTTTTTAATCCCTCACTGAGGGTTCAAT
>JAUSLB010000123.1 GCA_030646655.1 Deltaproteobacteria bacterium
AACATCGGCAAGGCCTACCTTATGGAGCGGGGCATGATCGAGCCCGCGCAGTTCTGCTATCTCGACGTCAAGGAGGCCGAAGGCGAAATAGAGAGGTTCAAAAACGCCCTTAAGGCCTCGAGGGACCAGCTTCTGCGCATCAAGAAGAAGATGGAGCTGGACGGCAAGGGCAAGGAGCATATCCGCATCATCGACGCCCACCTGATGATCCTGAAGGACAACATGATCATTAACGACACCATCAGGGTCATCAAGGAAGAAAGGGTCAACGCGGAGTGGGCGCTGAAGACCGTCTTAAAAGACCTCATGGAGTACTTCGATAAGATGGACGACGCCTATCTTAAGGAACGCTCCATGGATATAGAGCATATCGTCAACAGGGTGTTAATCAACCTCATGGGCAGGAAGCACGAGTCGATCTCGGACATAAAGGCCCCCGCGATCGTCATAGCCCACGACCTCGCCCCGACCGATACGGCCCAGATGATAAAGGGCATGGTATTAGGCTTCCTTACGGATGTGGGCGGAAGGACCTCGCATACCGCCATCATGGCACGGTCTCTTGAGATACCCGCTGTCGTGGGCCTTGAGACGGTCACCCGCAAGGCCGAGATGAACGATACCGTCATCGTTGACGGCACGACCGGCACCGTCATCATAAACCCGTCCGAGAGCGTAGTAGAGGTCTATAAGAGGAGGAAGGAGCGCTACGAGAACTACGGAAAGGCGCTCTTCCACTACAAGGACCTGCCGTGCGAGACGACCGACGGCAAGAGAATCAAGCTCATGGGCAACATGGAGATCATGGAGGAGATAGACCCGCTCATCGAGCACGGCGCGGAGGGCATAGGGCTGTACAGGACAGAGTTCCTTTACCTGAACAGAAAAGACCTGCCTGCCGAAGATGAGCATGTAAAGGCGTACAAGCAGATAGTAAAGAAGATGGCCCCCAACCCGGTCATCATAAGGACGCTCGATATCGGCGGGGATAAGTTCCTCTCGCACATGGAGATGGCAAAGGAGATAAATCCGGCGATGGGGCTCAGGGCGATAAGGTTCTGCCTTAAGAACTCCGAGATATTTAAGACCCAGCTAAGAGGGATACTGCGCGCCAGCGCCAACGGAAAGGTGAAGATCATGTTCCCCATGATCTCCGGCATGGAGGAGCTTAGGAGGGCAAAGGCTTATCTCGAGGAGGCGAAGGCGGAGCTGAAGGCAGAGGGCAAGCCCTTTGACCCGAATATCGAGGTGGGCGTCATGATAGAGGTCCCGTCCGCCGCCATAATAGCGGATTTGATCGTCAAAGAGGTAAGCTTCATATCCATAGGCACGAACGACCTTCTCCAGTATTCGCTCGCCATAGACAGGGTAAACGAGCATGTGGCGTACCTCTATGAGCCTTTCCACCCGGCGGTATTAAGGATAATAAAGACAGTAGCCGATGCCGCCAACAAGGCAGGGGTAAGCGTCGGAGTCTGCGGGGAGATGGCGGGCGAGCCTGAATACGCCTTCCTGCTGCTCGGGTTCGGGATTGACCAGCTCTCCATGAACGCCTTTTCTATCTTAAAGGTAAAGAGGCTTATAAGGTCTGTAAGCTTCTCCGAGGCTAAGAAGATATGCAAGGTCATTACGGGCTTCGCTACCGCGAAGGAGGTAGAGAACTACATAAATTTAAAGCTCCCCGGGCTTTACAAGGAAGAGTTCTGGAGTTAAAATCACCGGTCAAAAGGCTTAAAGGATTTAAAGGCCGTTTTAAAAGACTTATCAGGCTGTTAAAAAAAGCCTGATAGCGCAATCCACGGACGGATTGCCAAATTGCGAGACCGAAAAGCCGGGCAATTTGTAAGATTGGATGGAGGCTCTCCGGCCAAATCGTGGTTGAAAAAGTCCAGGACGGGCTTTTTCAACATCCTGTTAGGGCGTTCCTGTATAAAATAGTTGACAATTTTTACGAAAGGTTCAATAATCTATGTTCTTTCCGCCACATCGACTAAAAGGAGGGTATGGGAATGAGGGAGTTCTTATTTACTTCGGAATCGGTCACTGAGGGGCATCCCGATAAAGTCGCGGACCAGATATCAGACGCTATACTTGACGCCGTCTTAAAGGAAGACCCCCACAGCAGGGTCGCCTGCGAAACTCTTGTGACCACAGGCCTCGCGCTCGTAGCCGGCGAGATAACGACAAAGGCCCAGATAAACTATCAGGACGTTATAAGGGAGACCATAAAGGAGATAGGCTACACGGACTCCGCCATGGGCTTTGACTACCGCACCTGCGCGGTCATGATAACGCTCGACAGGCAGTCGCCTGATATCGCGATGGGCGTTGACGCCGCCGGAGGCAAGGAGCAGGGAGCCGGAGACCAGGGGCTCATGTTCGGCTACGCCTGCGACCACACGGCGGAGCTGATGCCCATGCCCATCTCGCTTGCGCACGGGATAACGATGAGGCTTGCCGAGGTCAGGAAAAAGGGGATCCTCAATTTCATAAGGCCTGACGGCAAGAGCCAGGTGACTATCAGGTATGTGGACAACAGGCCTGTATCCGTCGATACGGTCGTGGTATCAAGCCAGCACAGCCCGGACGTGGAGCAGAAGGCCTTAAAGGAGGCGATAATGGAGGAGGTCATTAAAAAGGTGGTGCCCTCCAGCCTCCTTACGCCCAAGACCAAATACCACATAAACCCCACCGGAAAGTTCGTCGTAGGCGGCCCGCACGGCGACTGCGGACTTACGGGCAGGAAGATAATCGTCGATACCTACGGCGGGCACGGGAGCCACGGCGGCGGGGCGTTCTCAGGCAAGGACCCCTCGAAGGTCGACAGGAGCGCCTCATATCTGGCGAGATACATCGCCAAGAATATCGTTGCGGCGGGTCTCGCCACCGAGTGCGAGCTCCAGCTCGCGTACGCGATAGGCGTAGCCGACCCGGTCTCCGTAATGGTCGACACATTCGGCACGGAGAAGATCCCGGTCGAGAAGATAGAGGCGCTGATAAAGGCTAACTTCCGCATGAAGCCGGCCGAGCTTATAAAGGATTTAGATCTGCTGCGCCCCATATACAAGAACACAGCCGCGTACGGGCACTTCGGCAGGAGCGGGGACGGGTTCAGGTGGGAGCTTACGGACAAGGCCGAGGCGCTGAAGAAGGCCGCGGGGCTCGCCGTTTAAAAGGGACGAAATTTAAGCCATCCAATTGCCCCCTTCCGAGGGGGCAATTGATTTTTATAAAAATTGAAATTGCGTGGAGGAAAGATGGACTATCATGTAAAAGATTTAAACTTAAGCGGCATGGGGAAAAAAAGGATCGAATGGGCCGAGCTCGACATGCCGGTCTTAAGGAGAGTCAAGGAGAACTTCTCCAGAAAAAAGCCGCTTAAGGGCATAAGGATTTCAGCGTGCCTCCATGTGACCACGGAGACCGCCAACCTCGCTATAACCCTTAAGGAGGGCGGGGCTGACGTGACCCTTTGCGCCTCGAACCCGTTGAGCACGCAGGACGATGTCGCCGCATCCCTTGTAAAGGACTATAGGATACCCGTATTCGCCATAAAGGGCGAGGACAACAAGACCTATTATAAGCACCTTAACGCCGCGCTCGATAAAAGGCCGAATATCACGATGGACGACGGGGCTGACCTCGTCTCTCTCCTGCATACGGACAGGAAGAGTCTCGCTGACAATGTCATCGGCTCCACGGAAGAGACCACAACGGGCGTAATCAGGCTTAAGAGCCTTGCCGCTAACAAGATCCTTAAGTTCCCGGTCATCGCGGTAAACGACGCCTCGACCAAGCACTTCTTCGACAACCGCTACGGCACGGGCCAATCAACGCTCGACGGCATATTAAGGTCCACCAACAGGCTCTTTGCGGGCTCGACCTTTGTCGTATGCGGCTACGGCTGGTGCGGAAAGGGCGTTGCCATGAGGGCAAAGGGCATGGGCTCTAATGTCGTCGTAACGGAGATCGACCCCTTGAAGGCGCTCGAGGCCGTTATGGACGGCTTCAGGGTCATGCCCATGGCGGAGGCTGCCAAGATAGGGGATATGTTCTGCACGGTAACTGGGAATTTGAATGTGATAAGGAAAGAGCACTTCGTAAAGATGAAGGACGGGGCGCTTGTCTGCAACTCCGGCCATTTCAATGTCGAGCTCGATCTCGTCGGCCTTAAATCCCTTAGCAAAGGCAAGAAGGTCGTGCGCGACTTTGTCGAGGAATACACCCTTAAGAGCGGCCGCAAGGTCTGCGTCCTCGGTGAGGGCAGGCTCATTAACCTCGCCGCGGCCGAAGGCCACCCGGCGAGCGTCATGGACATGAGCTTCGCCAATCAGGCCCTTGCCGCTGACTTCCTCGTAAAAAAGGGCAGGAACCTCAATAAGCAGGTCTATACCGTCCCTGAGGAGATAGACAAAGAGATAGCGAGGCTTAAATTAGCCTCCCTCGGGATGAAGATAGATGTCCTTACCCCGGAGCAGAAGAAATACCTCGCGTCATGGGAAATGGGGACATAGGGGATAAGGGTTAAGAGGTAAAGCCGGACATCCGATATAAAAAGGGCGGGGATATTATTACCCGCCCTTTTTAAATTTTGAGGGGGCTTTCGCACTGAAACCTTAGGAAAAACAGGCTTTACTTGATAAACCTGATATGTTAAAAGAATTTTTTA
>JAUSLB010000131.1 GCA_030646655.1 Deltaproteobacteria bacterium
TATCTTCAGAGCGGCCATTGATCATAATAGGCAGGCTTGAGAAGGACGAGGACAAGGTAAAGCTCCTTGCTACCGATATTACGCCGGTTGACGAGGCGAAGAAGATGGAGAAGAAGCTTAAGATAAAAAACACCCACATTACCGCACCGGCCGATGCGCTCGACGCGGATAAGCTTACCGAGCTTAAAAAGGTTCTGGAGGCGAACCCCGGGTCCGTGCCCGTTTATCTGCACCTCCTTTACCCTGAGGACAGGGTGGTGGTGATAGCGTTGAGCGAGAGCCTGAAGATCACCCCTGCGGAAGAAGTCTTCTCGAAGATAAAAGACCTTATAGACGGGAGCAGTATTAAGGTAATATAATAGGTTATCCTGCGTTATTAAGGAGCATTAGATGGTTTACAGGCATTGGCTTGAGTTCGAAAAACCCGTTGAAGAGATAGAGAAAAAGATAGAGGAGCTTAAGGCCTTTCAGTCCGAAGGGCCCTCCCGCCACGCTGACGAGATAGCGAAGCTCGAGAAGAAGGCCAAGAACCTCCTGAAGGATATCTATTCCAAGCTTGCCCCTTCTCAGGTGACTCAGGTCGCGAGGCACCCTGACAGGCCCTATACGCTCGACTATGTCCAGAACATATTCGAGGATTTCATAGAGCTGCACGGCGACAGGTGCTTTAAGGACGACCCGGCCATAGTAGGCGGTCTTGCGCGTCTTGAAGGCAGGCCGGTGGTCGTTCTCGGCCAGCAGAAGGGCAGGAACACGAAGGATAAGGTATTGCGGAACTTCGGCATGCCGCACCCCGAGGGCTACAGGAAGGCGCTGCGGCTGATGGAGCTGGCAGAGAGGTTCGGCAGGCCGGTATTTACTTTCATAGACACCCCCGGGGCTTACCCCGGCATAGGCGCTGAGGAAAGGGGGCAGTCTGAGGCGATAGCGACTAATCTTATGGTTATGTCCCGCCTAAAGGTCCCTGTAATAGCTACCGTCATCGGAGAGGGCGGTAGCGGAGGCGCGCTTGCCATAGGGGTTGCCGACAGGGTCTTGATGCTTGAATTCTCGACCTATTCCGTGATATCTCCCGAAGGCTGCGCCGCGATACTCTGGAAAGACGGGACAAAGTCCGACCTTGCGGCAAAGGCGCTAAAGATAGACGCTGAGGAGCTGTTAAAGCTCGGAGTGATAGATAAGATAGTAAAAGAGCCTACAGGAGGCGCCCACAGGGAGCCTGAGGCAGTCTATAAGAACCTTAAATCCGCCCTTACGTCATCCCTAAAAGAACTAAGCCCGATAGACCCCGTTGACCTCATAGAGGCCCGGTATAAAAAATTCCGCGGCATGGGGGTATTCTCGGAGCCCACGCGATATTAACGCCCCCGGCCTCTATGCGGATTTGGGAAAAGTCCGTCCCGGACTTTTCCAACCACGATTTGGCCGGGCTGCCTCCGTCCAATCCTTACAAATTGCTCGACTTTTTTAGTCTCGCAATTTGGCAATCCATTCATGGATTGCATTAGCAGGCTGTTTTTCAACAGAGTGCTAATGCCCCTTAGCGTCCGGCGATTCTTTTGCTCTTTGGGCATTTTGAGCTGAACAAAGCCGTGACTGCGCACCGGGCCGTCAAAAGGGAATAATATTTTACGGGTTTTTTACGGCCGCACATAACGGTTCACGGTCACGGATATATGGACGGACTTACAAAGATACTTTTTATCAGCGATATAGTCGGCAGGCCCGGGAGGATGGCTGTAAGAGAGCTGCTTCCGGGGCTTGTCGGCAGGTATTCCCCTGACATCATAATCGCCAACGGCGAGAACTCCGCAGGCGGCTTCGGCATCACCCCCGATATAGCCGAGGAACTGAAGGCCCTTCAAGTCGATGTAATCACTTCAGGCAACCACATCTGGGACAAAAAAGAGATATACGATTACATAAATTCCGAGAAGCGGCTTCTCAGGCCCGCCAATTACCCGGAGGGCGCGCCCGGGAACGGCTCATCCGTCTACGAGTGCCCTTCAGGGGTGAAGGTAGGGGTCTTGAACCTCATGGGAAGGGTCTTTATGGACGGGCTCGATTGCCCTTTCCGTATCGGCTCGGAAGCGGTAAAGAAGCTGAGCGGGGAGACGCCCATTATAATAATAGACATCCACGCCGAGACCACTTCAGAAAAATCCGCCGTAGGGTATTACTTCGACGGCTTGGTGAGCGCGGTCATAGGCACTCACACCCATGTGCAGACCTCGGATGAGAGGGTGCTCCAGAACGGGACGGCTTTTATTACCGACGCCGGCATGACAGGGCCTACGGATTCGGTAATAGGCATGAGGAAGGAGATAATAATAGAGAGGTTTTTAACGCAGATGCCCATTAAGTTCGAGGTCGCCACAAAGGGCGTTGAGCTTCAGGGGGTGTTTATCGCCGTTTCGGAAGACGGCAGGGCAAGGCATATCGAGCGGATAAAGGCGCCGCTTGAGAAGGATTGATCCTTTAAGCATTGGCCAATTTTCCCTTTGACTTAAATGGATGTTGTGGTAATTTTTGAGCCTTAAAGGCTCTTTATTTTTTCCGGTTCAAAGGAAAGAGTATTAGCAGGTTGCTTCAAGCCGCAACCTGATAGGCAATACATGGAAGGATTGCCAAATTGCGAGACAAAAAAGTCGAGCAATTTGTGAGACTTAGCTGAATTCACTTCAGCTAAGTCGTGGCGGAAAAAGGCCAAGGACGGACTTTTTCCGCATCCCTTAGAAGAATGGACCCTAAAAAACAGCTCGAGATAATAAAACTGGGCACGGCCGGGATAATCACGGAGAGCGAGCTCTCTAAAAAGCTCATGACCTCAGCCGCGAAGGGCAAGCCCTTAAGGATAAAGGCCGGCTTTGACCCCACAGCCCCTGATCTTCACCTCGGCCATACCGTACTTATACATAAATTGAAGCACTTTCAGGACCTCGGCCACCGTGTGCTCCTTTTGATAGGGGATTTCACGGGCATGATAGGCGACCCCACAGGAAAGTCAGAGACCCG
>JAUSLB010000138.1 GCA_030646655.1 Deltaproteobacteria bacterium
ACCGACTTCGGGCCGAGGGATACCCTTGAGATAGAGCTTCTGAATTTCCTCTCCGGTATCTACGGGCATGTGAGCTATGAAAGGATCCTTTCAGGGCCGGGGATAGCGGACATATACAGGTTCTTTAAATCTAAGCGCGGGGGCTATGAGCCTGAGCGTCTTAAAAAGAGGTTTGAGAAAGGGGACGCCGCTCCGGTAATAACCGACGAGGCGTTAAGCGGCGGGGATAAGAACTGTAAAGACGCCCTTGAGCTTTTTATCTCGATATACGGCGCGGAGGCGGGCAATGTGGCCCTTAAATCCCTTGCGCTCGGCGGGGTCTATATCGGAGGGGGCATAGCCCCGAAGATACTTAAGGCTATGGAGAAAGGGGCTTTTCTCGAATCCTTCAGGAAAAAAGGGAGGTTTGAAAGGCTGCTCTCTGAAGTCCCGGTTGCCGTGATATTAAACGAAAAGACAGGCCTCCTCGGGGCCGCGGCCTGCGCATTAAACCTCCTTAGAGGCAGGGGGCGCGGTAAGATAAGCGCTATAATATATTAGCAGGCTGTTGAAAAACAGCCTGCTAACGCAATCCCCATAGTGTGGGGATGGATTGCCAAATTGCGAGCTAAAAAAGTCGAGCAATTTGTAAGGATTGGACGTCTGGATGCTCGCCGGCTCACGAAGTGATAAGGCGAGCTATATTAACGAAAGATTCCTTGCCAGCAGAACGGAGTTCTGTCATTCACTCCGGCCAAATCGTGGTTGAAAAAGTCCATGACGGACTTTTTCAAAATCCTGTTAGTGCGATAATCTTTTGACCCGTCGTTCCTGATATGGCAAAAGAAATAAAAATGGAAGAGATAAAGAATTTCCTTTTCGTTTACGACGGCCTTAAGGAGCTCGGCAGGGGAGGCGCTGAGTTCTTCCTGAAACACTGTATTAAGGAGGTTGAGAAAAAAGGCCTCTTTACAGCCGTCCTTTCCGGCGGAAAGACCCCCTGCAGGCTTTATACCGCCCTTTCTTCCGATGAGTTCAGGGACAAAATTCCGTGGGACAAGGTCCACCTCTTCTGGGGCGATGAACGCCCTGTGGGGCCCGGACACCCTGAGAGCAACTACAGCCTCGCCGACAGGGCGCTTATCTCAAAGGTAGATATCCCGCCTGAAAATGTTCACCGCATAAAAGGGGAGCTGGAGCCCTCAAAGGCGGCTTTAGAGTATGAGGACGAGATAAGGCGCTTTTTCGGGGTGAGTCGGGATGAAGCTCCTGTATTCGACCTTGTCTTTCTCGGCATGGGCGACGACGGGCATACGCTCTCGCTCTATCCCTCGACTAAGGCGCTTTCGGAGGACAGGAGGCTTGTCGTAGAGAACTATGTCGGGAAGCTTAATGCATACCGGATAACCATGACATTGAGGCTCGTCAACAGCGCCTCCTCGATAATCTTCCTCGTTTCCGGCAAGGGCAAGTCAGGGGTATTGAGGCAGGCGTTGAGCGACCCGAAGGCAGGCTACCCCGCGCAGCTGGTAAGGCCGCATACCGGGGAAGTGAGGTGGTTCATAGACAAGGACGCCGCCTCGGCGCTCGCGAGGTGAAGCTCCTAAAAGATATTTCCTTAAAAAACAAAACGGCGGGGTTTTGTCCCCGCCGTTTTTCATTTAATCCGGTTCTGATTTTTTAACGCTACTTTTTCGCCGCGCTTACCCCTGTGTGGCAGCTCGCGCACTGGAAGAGCGGGAACGCCTTTGGGCTGTTGTGGCAGTTCGGGGACCCGCAGAACTTGCCATCCATGTTCAGCTTCATGGAGATGTTGTTCTCCCCGCGCTTATCCTTAAAGATCTTCGGGTGGCAGTCGTTGCACTTATTCGTCTTCTCGTGCTTGCCGTGCGGGAATATAACGGGGCCCACCCCGGCCTTTTTCATGCTCGCGATCTTATCGTCGAACTTTATATCCCCTATCCCGCCGGAGGCTATCGCGGGAAGCGCCGCCAAGGCCATCGTGAATATTATTATGCGCGCTTTAGCCCTCATTTAGCCGAGGAGGCCTTCTTGGGCGAGGTATGGCACCTGTTGCAGTCCGTCAGCGGGAAGGCGACCTTTCCGTGGCACCTTCCGCACCACTGGCCCTGAACTATCCCCACCATGGACATGTCGTTGCCGCCCTTAACCGGTATGAATATCGGGCCGCCGACTGTGGCGTGGCATATCTCGCACTTAAGCCAGTATGTGTGCATCTCGTGCGGGTATACGACGTCGTTCACGAAATCGCCCTTCGCCGCGATGAGGACGTCCATCTTAAGAGGCGGCATCTCATCGTCGTCCGGGGCTAAAGAGAATTTCGGCTTTACAAGGTTCTCCCTCACTATGCGCGCCCAGTCGATGAGGCCGTACCTGTCCTTTGGATGGCCCTGCACCGCAAGGGCCTGAGGGTGCCAGCCGCGGCCTGCCTTGTATGCTATGCTGGGAGGCTTGTTCGGGTCGCCGACGCCCGCGGCTTTGCCGGCGGTGTCAAGGTAAATAACGCTCGATGGGTCTGTCGGGTCGATCTTCGGTGCTTCCGCCTTCTCGCTCTTCTTTGCGGGAGCGGGCGCCGTCTGCGCGGCCGCCGCCACCATGATATTCGCCTTTGTGCTCGTCACTGATTCAGCGTCGCTTACAGCAACCGTAACGGCAAAGCCGAAAATGAGCAGGAGCGAAAAGAGGAGGGCAACCTTCAGGTACTTGCAGGTTGGAGATGCTTTCATTTACTTCCTCCTTTCAGAACTGTCCGTAAGATTTAATTTTGATTTGTTGGAGCGTTAGGGTTGTTGCCCTTGTACGAATGACACCGGTCGCAGTAAAGCGGCTCCCACGCGATAAGTCCATTATGGCATTTGCCGCAGAACTCGCCGTTCATTATGGCTGTCATGTTTATGTCGTTAGCGCCTTTTTTGATGATAAAGATGTCCTCGTGGCAGACCTTGCATTTAAACCTGATCCTGTGGAACCAGTGGGGGAACATTACAGGGTTCACGCCCGCCTTTTGCATGCTCTCCGACTTGCCGTTAAGGACTATGTCCCCGTATTCTGCATGACCTGAACTGGCCATTATCAAGCCCGCAGCGATACCGATACAAGTCAGGAGGAGAATCCAGAAGCTTACTCTCTTCATCGAATTGCCTCCTATTTAGTGTTTTCCCGGACTTATGCGATTTTTTTGGGTGATAGTAGTTCCAATTATAGCCTTTTTTATGTAGCGTATGTCAAGCTAAAAATTTCTAAAACCAGAATTCTATTAATTTGAAAAGAGAGCAGTGATATGATATAAAAACAAATCCCCTTTATTTACGGCGTTTTTCGCATGATGCGCGGAGGGGAGTAATTTTTAAAATATAAAAATGACAGCTCAAATTCCGGCGATTTCAACGCGCGGGGGGAGGACTTAAATTGTTAGAAAAGATGGGAGACTGGAGGAGGGGCTCTTATTGCGGGGCTGTTTCTCCTTCGGATACAGGAAAAAACGTAAACCTTATGGGCTGGGTGCAGAGGAGGAGGGACCACGGCGGGCTAATATTCATTGACCTACGGGATAGAGAGGGCGTAGTCCAGCTCGTATTTAACCCTGAGGCCCCGAATAATGTCCTTGAAAAGGCGCACGATATAAGGAGCGAGTTCGTATTAGCCGTAAAGGGCGTTGTCCAGAAAAGGCCCGAGGGCACCGAGAACCCGAACCTAAAGACAGGCGGGCTCGAGGTCGTTGTGCGGGAGCTAAGGGTCTTGAACGACTCGGCCCCGCTCCCTTTCATGATAGAGGACGACACGGATGTAGCAGAGATGACGAGGCTTAAATACCGCTACCTCGATCTAAGGAGGCCCTCTCTCCAGAGAAAGCTCATATTAAGGCATAAGGTAGCGATGGCTACTAGGAACTACTTATCCGAGAACGGATTCCTTGAGATAGAAACGCCTGTGCTGACGAAGTCAACCCCCGAGGGCGCGCGCGATTATCTCGTCCCGAGCAGGCTGAATCCCGGGCAGTTCTACGCCCTGCCTCAGTCCCCTCAGCTTTTTAAGCAGATACTGATGATCTCCGGCCTCGACAGGTACTTTCAGATAGTGAAATGCTTCAGGGACGAGGACTTAAGGGCAGACCGCCAGCCTGAGTTCACGCAGATAGACGCTGAGATGAGCTTTGTAGACAGGGAAGATGTCATCTCTGTAATGGAGGGGCTCATAGCGCGCATCTTTAAAGAGGCCGGGGTCGAGGTGAAGCCCCCGTTCCCGAGGCTCTCTTACTCAGAGGCGGTAGGCAGGTTCGGGGTAGATAACCCTGACACGAGGTTCGGCCTTGAGTTAAAGGACTTGACCGGCACGCTCGCCAGCTCCGGGTTTAAGGTCTTCGCGGACGCGGCGGCGAAGAAGGGCGTAATTAAGGCGCTTTGCGTAAAGGGCGGTGCAAGCTTTTCAAGGAAAGACCTGGACGACTTAACCGAGGTCGCCGCCTCTTTCGGCGCTAAGGGCCTCGCCTGGGTAAAGATAACGGAAGAGGGCTGGCAGTCACCGATAGCGAAGTTCCTGGCCGAGGCTGAAAAGGGATCGATTGTAAAGGCGCTTGGGGCGGAAAAAGGCGACCTTATCCTGTTCGCGGCTGACAAGCCTTCAATAGCGAATACGGTCCTCGGCAGGCTGAGGCTCAATATCGGCGGACGGCTCGGGCTCATACCCAAAGAGGGCTATAACTTCGTATGGGTCACGGAGTTCCCCATGTTCGAGTACGACGAGGCCGAGAAGAGGTATGTTGCGGTCCACCACCCGTTCACCTCGCCGATGGACGAGGACCTCGATAAGATAGATATTGACCCGCTATCCGTGCGCGCAAAGGCTTACGACCTTGTGCTTAACGGGGTAGAGATTGGCGGGGGCTCCATAAGGATACACAGGAGCGACATCCAATCCAGGATATTCGACAGGCTCGGCATAGCGAGAGATGAGGCGCAGGAGAGGTTCGGCTTCCTTCTGGAGGCCTTGAAGTACGGCACGCCCCCGCACGGCGGCATAGCCTTCGGCCTCGACAGGGTCATGGCGATAATGACAGGGTCTGAATCGATTAGGGACGTGATAGCCTTCCCCAAGACGCAGAAGGCGGCCGACATAATGAGCGACGCGCCCTCGCCGGTCGATCAGAAACAGCTCGACGAGATATTCATAAGGGTGGTAAAGAAGGCGCAGGCGTAAATTAAGAAAAGTGCGACATTTAAAAAGTAATTGGTTGAATAATGAGTAAAGATTATGTATAAGAAAGAGCATAAACTTTGTTAGGGGGTGAAATATGAAAAGAAATCTCTCTCCAATATATTTAGATGAAGTTGAAGGAGAAAATTCCCCCGTTGTTTATCTTCGGCCTCGGAGAAGAAAACGTATTGTATTTGGATGGTACGGAGGGAAGTTTAATCATTTAGACTGGTTACTTCCTCTTTTACCAAAATCTCATCATTATTGCGAACCATTCTCAGGGTCTGCCGCTGTTCTACTTAACCGTGTACCATCTCAAGTAGAAACATACAATGATATTGATGGAGATGTTGTAAACTTTTTCAGAGTTCTTCGTGACCGCCCCGACGAAATAGTTCGAGCTATTGCCCTTACACCCTTTTCAAGAGAAGAGCTATACGCCGCTGTTCATGGCAATATGCAGGGAATCTCTGATATAGAACGTGCTAGGCGATTTTATGTGAGAGCAAGACAGGTACGTACTGGACTTGCTCAGACAGCCACATTAGGCCGATGGGCTAATTGCAAAAATACGAGCCGAGCCGGAATGTCTGGCGTCGTTTCCAGATGGCTTGGTGGCGTTGAGGCTCTTGACGATATCGCTATGCGTCTCTTGCGCGTTCAAATCGAAAACCGTCCGGCTATAGATATGATTAAACTC
>JAUSLB010000017.1 GCA_030646655.1 Deltaproteobacteria bacterium
CCGACCATAGCCACGACCTTGCCCTCGGACTGTAGCTTCTTTATCACCTCGGCCTTGTCGCCCGGAAGTACGTTCGCTATTATCCTGTCAACGCCAGCGGCCTTGCCTATGGCCTTTGCCGTCCTTTCGTTGTCGCCCGTGAGCATTATTACCTCGATCCCGTTCCTCTTTAGCTCGCTTACGACCTCGGCCGAGTTCTCCTTCAGCGTGTCGGCAACGGCTATTGCGCCGAGGAATTTTTCCCCTTTCGCCGCTATCATTACGGTGTTGCCCTTCTCCTCGAGATCTGAGATCTCCTTTTCCTGCCCAGCTATATCAACGCCGAGGTCTTTCATGAACTTCCTGTTCCCTATATAGACCTCAGAGCCCTTATATATCGCCTTTACCCCGTGTCCGGGCACGGCCTCGAACCTCTCGGCGTCCGGGATCTCGAAGCCCTGCATCTCAGCCCTTTTTATGATAGCCTCCCCGAGCGGGTGCTCCGAGCCCTTCTCGGCTACGGCGGCGGTCAAGATAACTTCATCCGCGCTGACCCCCTGGGCAGGGATTATTGCCGTGACCTCGGGCTCGCCCTTTGTAAGCGTTCCGGTCTTGTCAAATACAACGGTATTTAATTTTTCGGCCCTTTCGAGGTACTCAGCCCCCCTAATGAGTATCCCCATCTCAGCCCCCTTGCCCACCCCCACCATCAGCGCGGCAGGGGTAGCTATCCCGAGGGCGCACGGGCAGGCTATGATCAGGACAGCCACGAAGGACAACAGCCCCATCGTAAAATTGCCTGAAAGCGTCCAGATGATTATGGAGGAGAACGCCACTATTATTACGGCAGGCACGAAATACGCCGCCACCCTGTCGGCGAGCCTCTGGATCTTCGAGGACGAGGACTGAGCCTCCTCGACCATCTTTATTATCTGGCTTAAGGTCGTGTCCGCCCCTACCCTCTTTGCCCTGAACCTGAAGGAGCCGACCTTGTTTAACGTGCCCCCTATGACCTCATCCCCCGGCTTTTTCTCGGCAGGGATGGATTCCCCTGTCAGCATCTTCTCGTCAACCGAGGAATGCCCCTCCGCTATTACGCCGTCTGCGGGGATCTTCTCTCCGGGCCTTACAACTACGAGCTCATCGACCATCACGGACTCAGCCGGCACTTCCATCTCTCTGCCCTCCCTTATGACGCGGGCGGTCTGGGGCCTTAGATCGAAGAGCTTTCTTATGGCCGCCGAGCTCCTCTTCTTTATTATCTCCTCCATGTATTTGCCGAGGAGCACGAAGGCGATGATGATAGCCGCCACCTCATAATAGACGTTAGTCTCCTCGACCGGGAGAAAACCGGGGAAGAATGTGACGAAAGTGCTGTATATGTATGCCGTCGATGTGCCGAGCGCTATGAGCAGGTCCATGTTCGCGGCGCGGTCTACTACAGCGTGCCACGCCCCGACGAAAAACCCCTTGCCCCCGAATACCATTATCGGGGTCGTTATTATGAACAGCCATATCCCCCATGTGAACCACGGGAGCCACGGTATCGGGGCCCATGTTATTACAGTAGCGCCTGCGGCAAGGCCCAAGAATACCGCGGCCCTTAAAATAGCGAGCGCAAGGACGCCTGTCAGGGCTATCGCCACCCGCCGCTTCATTGACTTAAGCTCGGCCTCGGGCGCCTCGAAGGTCCTTAGGCAGTTCTCGGAGCAGAAGTAATAGGTCCTGCCCGCCATGTCAGTTTTAATGGAGCGCTCTTTCGGCACAACCATGCCGCAGATCGGGTCTTTTGCCATCCCGCCATGCGTTGCCTCCGCCTCCTTAGGCGCCGGCCTTTTCTTGATATACCCTTGGGGGTCTTTATCGAATTTTTCCTTGCAGACCTTTGCGCAGAAATAGAATGTCGCCCCTTTATGGACGGATGTAGCCTTTGCGGCCTTGTCCTCTATGGTCATCCCGCAGACCGGGTCTAAAACCTTCATTTGACCTCTCCTTTTCCTGAAAAACGCCGATATGACATTTACCTTATTATATCATCATTCTACAAGTCTTAGAATAACCGGATTATAACTCACAAAAACCAGTTAATTAAATAAAAAATTAAATTGTTTAGGTTTTTCAACTATGTTATCCTTACAGGATGCTGAAAAAGTCCGTCCTGGACTTTTTCAGCCACGATTTGGCCGGGCTGCCTCCGTCCAATCCTTACAAATTGCTCGACTTTTCGGTCTCGCAATTTGGCAATCCTTCCATGGATTGCCTACCAGGTTGCGTTTTTCAGCAACCTGGTAAATTATTATAGAACCTTATTGATGGGCGTAGGAAAATCGGCATAAAATGGACGAGTTCAGGATAGACAGCCACAAGCTAATGTACCATGTCGAGAGGGTAAATCAATGGTTAAAGGGCGTTGATATATACCCCGTCTATATAGAGATCTCCCCCATCGGGGCCTGCAACCACAGGTGCACGTACTGCGCCCTTGATTATATGGAGTATAACCCCCGTTCCTTAGATACCCAAATCCTTAAGAAAAGGCTGACCGAGATGGGCTCGCTGGGCGTTAAAAGCATCATGTACGCCGGAGAGGGAGAGCCCCTCCTCCACAAAGACATCTCAGAGATTATAAACCACACAAAGAAATCGGGCATAGACGCCGCCGTTACCTCAAACGGCGTCCTTTTTACCGACAAGGTCTTTGAGGCCTGCCTGGAATCGATAACCTGGATTAAGATAAGCATCAACGCCGCATGCCCTGAGACATACTCAAAGATCCACAGGACAAAGGAAGAGGACTTCGGCAAAGTAATAGACAATATCTCAAAGGCCGTTAAGTTCAGGGAGTCCAGAAGGCTCGCCTCCACTATCGGCATGCAGATGATACTCCTGCCGGAGAACGTCAACGAGGCCGTAAGCCTCGCCAAAAAGGCGAAGGAGATAGGGGCCGATTATCTTGTCATAAAGTCCTACTCCCAGCACTTCAAGAGCATCACGAAAAAATACGCTGATTTCAAATACGGTAATTACCTTACCCTGAATGAAGAGCTCAAGAAGGTCTCCGATAAGAACTTCAAGGTCATCTTCAGGGAAAACGCCATGAAAAAGCTCGAGGAGGGGAGAGCCTATAAGCGGTGCATGGCCCTGCCCTTCTGGTCGTATATAGACTCGGGCGGCGGCCTCTGGGGGTGCAGCGCTTTTTTAAATGACGAAAGGTTCCTCTTCGGCAACATCAACGAGAACACCTTTGAAGAGGTCTGGAAGGGCGAGCGGAGGAAAAAGGTCATGGAGTTCGTCGGTAAGGGGCTCGACATAAAGGAGTGCAGGAAGAACTGCAGGATGGACGAGGTAAACAGGTATCTGTGGGAATTAAGGAACCCGTCTTTGCACGTAAACTTCATATAAAATTCTAAAACGCATCTAACAGTTTGCGGAAAAACTCGAAATTTGTTCAGGCTGCTGAAAAAGCTCCAGATGCGAGGCGGCGAGAAGCGAGGAATGAGGCGTACTTTGTCCGTACGCCGCAATGACGAGCTTTGATGCCAACGAAGCAGATGGACTTTTCCAGCGGCCTGCTAAGGGGATCACCGGGATAAAAATGAAGGACGAGCTTTTGAAGTACGGCGTGGATACCATTACGAGGGAACTCCTCGTAGAGATGTACTCGATGATGCTGAAGATCCGCATGTTCGAGGACAGGATCGTGGAGCTTTACCCGGAGCAGGAGATGAAGTGCCCGGTGCATCTGTATATCGGGCAGGAGGCGATAGCCGCGGGGGTCTGCTTAAATCTTAAAAAAGAAGATTACCTTTTCTCCAACCACAGGGGGCACGGCCACTGCCTCGCCAAAGGCAGCCCGATGGGCCCGCTCATGGCTGAGTTCTACGGGAAAAAGACGGGATGCAGCCGGGGAAAGGGCGGCTCGATGCACGTTATAGACGTTGAGAACGGGATTATGGGGACCTCAGCCATAGTCGGCGGCGGGATACCGATGGGCGTGGGCGCGGCGCTCGCCTCTGTGATGAAAGGCGCTGAGAGTGTCACGGCCATATTCTTCGGCGACGGCGCTTATGACGAGGGCGCGTTTTACGAGGCGTTCAACTTCGCGTCATTAAAAAAACTGCCAGTCGTATTCGTCTGCGAAAATAATTTCTACGCCACCAACTCCCACCAGTCGGCCCGCCAGCCGGGGTGCAGGATATCTGATTCTGCGGCCGCCTTCGACGCTCACGGGGTCTGCATAGACGGCAACGACGTCATCGAGGTTTATAAGGCCTCGCAGGACGCCGTATCAAGGGCAAGGAGGGGCGGAGGGCCGTCGCTAATCGAGGCGAAGACCTACAGGTGGAAGGGCCATGTAGGGCCTGAGGAGGACTTTGAAAGAGGGTGCAGGCCCAAGGAGGAGCTCGACTACTGGAAGGAGATGTGCCCTTTAAGGAGCTTTAAAGAGCTCCTGTTAAAGAGGAATGTAATGACGGAGGCTGAACTCGGCCGCATAGCCTCTTCGATAAAAAAGGACATAGACGCGGCGGTCCGCTTCGCCAAGGAGAGCCCGTACCCGGAACAGGACGAGCTCCTTAAAGACATATACTGCGGGGGGTAAGCTAAGATGCCCTGGACAAAAGTTTACGGCGATAAGGCCGAATTCGAGAAGATGGCGGGCGTAACCCCGGGCCTAAGGGGCCTTACCTACAGGGAGGCGCTCCTTGAGGCGACCGCCCAGATGCTCGCCTCTGACCAGACAGTATTCGTCCTCGGCGAAGGGGTCGACGACTCGGCAGGGGTATTCGGCACGACCAAGGGCCTCCATGAAAGGTTCGGCAAAGACCGCGTGATAGACACCCCTTTGGCAGAGAACGGCGTCACGGGGATAGCCATAGGCGCGGCTCTCGCGGGGATGAGGCCGATACTCGTCCATATGCGCGTTGACTTCATGCCGCTGTCGATGGACCAGATAATGAACCACGCCGCCAAGTGGCACTACATGTTCGGCGGCAAGGTGAGCGTGCCGGTTACGATAAGGAGCATCATAGGCAGAGGCTGGGGCTCGGCCGCGCAGCACTCGCAGAGCTTACAGGCATTGTTCGCCCATATACCGGGGCTTAAGGTAGTGATGCCAGCTACACCCTATGACGCAAAGGGGTTATTGAGGGCGAGCGTTTACGACGGAAACCCCGTTATCTTTATAGAGCACAGGTGGCTATACGAGCATATGGGCCATGTGCCTGAGGAGGCCTATACGGTGCCCATCGGGAAGGCTGTCGTAAGGAGGAAAGGCCCGGATGTGACGATAGCGGCGGCATCCTATATGGTTTATGAGGCGCTGAGGGCGGCTTCAGCCCTGAGCGGACAGGGTATTGAGAGCGAGGTAATCGACCTAAGGACGCTAAAGCCCCTTGATATGGAGACGATATTTGAGTCGGTAAAAAAGACCGGGAGGCTCATCGTCGCCGATACGGGCTGGAAGGAGTTCGGCATCGGAGCCGAGGTAATAGCAAGGGTGGCGGAAGATGCGTTTTATGATTTAAAGGCCCCTGCCGCGAGGGTGGCGCTGCCTGACGCGCCGACCCCGGCAAGCCCGGTGCTTGAAAATGCGTTCTATCCCGGCAAAGGCCATATAATAGAAGCCGTAAAAAAGATGCTCGTAAGGAAATAACTGAGACCTATGCGGCAGGAAGGCAAGGAAAGAAGGCCGAGCATTTCGATCATAATCCCCTGCCTCAATGAAGAGGGTAACCTAAGGGGCACGGTAAACTGCGTAAAAGAGGCGTTGAAAGAGTCCGGCAGGTTCAGCGACTGCGAGATGCTGATATTTAACGACTTTAGCATCGATAATACAGGCAAGCTCGCGGAGGAGATAAAGAAGGAGGAGAAGGGGGTAAGGGTAATACATAACCCCAAGAACATGGGGTTCGGCTACAATTATACCGAGGGCGTTAGGCTCGCGAAAAAGGACTATATAATAATGGTCCCGGGCGATAACGAGATCCCGGCTGAAGCGATAAAAAAGATATTCGGTAAGGTAGGCATGGCCGATATCGTCATCCCCTATACCGCCAACCCCGAAGTGAGGCCGCTTTCAAGGAGGGTCATATCAAGGCTCTTCGTCATCCTTATAAACATCCTTTTCGGCATGGGGATAAGATACTATAACGGCACATGCGTTATAAAGAGCGCTCTGCTTAAGAAAGTCCCCTTAAAGACCTGGGGGTTCGCGTATATGGCGGCGATACTGGTAAGGCTATTAAAGTCCGGGGCGAGCTTCACGGAGGTAGGGGTCGATATAAGGCCGAGGCAGACCGGAAAGACAAAGGCCTTCAGGTTTAAAAATATTATTAGCGTCGTGAGCGCGATACTGTCGCTTTTCTGGGAGGTAAGGGTAAAAGAGCGGGGGCGATATAACTTGCCGGCAAAGCGGGTTGAGGCTTAAGGATATAAAGAGGGCGGCTTGAAGATACTCTTCGTAATAAAGGACGTGGAATACATAGACCCTATGGGCATAATGCTCCTGTCTTCCCTTGCCAGGGAGAGGGGCCACTCGACCTATGTCGCCATACTTGCGGACGGCGACCTCGTCAAGAAAGTCAAATCAATTAAGCCCGATATAATAGCCTTCAGCGCCAAGACAGGGGAGCATAAGTATTATATAGCCGCTAACGAGCTGATAAAGGGAATAAGTAAAGGCATATTCACCGTTATCGGAGGCCCGCACGCCACCTTCTTCCCCGAGATAATAGAGAAGCACCCTTTCGACGCCCTCTGCGCCGGAGAGGGCGACGACGCGTGGCCGGAGCTCCTCGACGCCATAGACAGCCGGAGTTCGTTTGACGACATCCCGAACATAATCACCAAGAGGAACTTCGATAAGTCCAAGCCTCTGTTTATCCGCCCCAGGAGGAGGTCCCTCGACGACCTCCCGTTCCTTGACAGGGAGCTGTTCTATTCCTCCACGCGCCTCGGCAGGTTCCCGATGCGCAGCTTCATGGTAGGCCGGGGCTGTCCCTACAAGTGCACCTACTGCTTCAACCACAAGTACAACATGCTCTATAAGGGCAAGGGCCCGCTCGCATCGAGGATGAGCGTGGACAGGGTCATCGCGGAATTGAGAGAGCTTAAGAGAAGATACGAGACCCAGTTCATAAAGTTCTACGACGACATATTTGTGCTGAAGGATGACGAGTGGCTCGACGAGTTCTCGGTTAAATACCCCCGCGAGATAGGCATCCCCTTCCACTGCCTGATGAGGGCGAACCTGTTGACCGAATCGATACTGCTTAAGCTAAAAAAGGCCGGTCTCGCCTCAATGAGCATGTCGATCGAGAGCGGGAACGATGCGATAAGGAACGAGGTCTTAAAGAGGAACATGAGCAGGGAGACGATGATACAGGCCTTTGACCTCTGCTCAAAGCACGGGATACCGACCTTCTCCAATACCATCTTCGCCGTCCCCGGCTCGTCGTTAAAGGAGGATATCGAGTCCCTTGACCTGAATTTACGGTGCAATGTGGCTTTAGGCGAATTCCCGGTATTTTTCCCCTACCCTGAGACGGAGCTTGCGAATTACGCTATCAAGAGGGGGGACTTTGACGGGGACTTCGATAAATTACACATGAGCTATCAGTCAACCTCCCCCTTAACCTGCTTTTCAAAAAAGGAAAAGCTCCTCCAGAGGAACCTGTCGCTGCTTTCAACCGTCTGCCTATGGAAACCGGGGACGAGGGACTTAATCGTGAACCATCTTATAAAGCTCCCCCTGCCGAGGCTGTATTTCCTGATGTATTACTTTGTGAAGGCTTACGTGGTAAAGACAAAGATATACCCGATGAAGTTCTCGTTCGTAAACACAATAAGGGGGGTTTACGAGAGCTTTGTCCTTGAGAACTTCAAGCACTCCGAGGAGGTCTTCAGCAAGGAGAGCCTGAGGAAGCTTTAACAGGTTGCTGAAAAACTCGAAATTTGTTCAGGCTGCTCAAAAAGCTCCAGATGCGAGGCGGCGAGAAGCGAGGAATGAGGCGTACTTTGTCCGTACGCCGCAGTGACGAGCTTTGATGCCAACGAAGCAGATGGACTTTTTCAGCAGCCTGTGACCGTGTAAAAACAGGAAGAAGATCATGAGGCCCAAAGAACATCTTATATACGGAAGCCTTGCCTCAGCCGCGCTCTACCCTGTGATGGGCGTAAACGCGGTCTTTTTCTGGGGGGCGTCCTTCGCCATAGATATTGACCATTACCTCGATTTTCTTTACCATAATGGCTTTAAGGACTTTAGCGTAAAGAAGATGCTCGACTACCACGCGGCCCTTGAAGGTTTCTGGTTCAGGCCAGAGTTCCTGAATATAGAGGTATTCCACTGCGCGGAGTTCATAATGCCTTTTTACCTCATCACGCGCTTGACGGGCTCCGCTGCCATGACGGCGCTATTCTGGGGGCTCGTATTCCATATCGTCCTCGATATGGTGTTTTTGTGGAGGCTCAACATATTCTCGAACAGGGCGCATTCGTTCGCCGAGTATTTCTTAAGGAAGCGCTCCATGGAAAAAAGGGGGCTTTACCCTTCGTCTCTGTACAGCGAGGCGGTAAGGATAATAAACATGCCGGAATATACGGGGAATTAATATGGCAGCGGAAAAGGTGCTTATAATAAAGCTCGGCTACTCTGAGACCTTAGTCGGCGAGATAAGCAGGAAGACGAGCCTCGGGGACGTTCTTCGGAGCACGGTACTGTTAAATTTTTTCAAGAACGCCCATGTCACATGGCTCGTCGACGAAAAGGCGATCCCTCTTCTTAAGGGCAACCCGCTCATAGAGCGCATAATGCCCTATGACCTTACGACCATACTCCAGCTTAAGGCTGAGAGGTTCGATACCGTCGTGAACC
Organism: Deltaproteobacteria bacterium; assembly: GCA_030646655.1. GTDB lineage: Bacteria > Desulfobacterota > GWC2-55-46 > GWC2-55-46 > GWC2-55-46 > JACRCL01. The sequence continues at coordinate 8,855 of JAUSLB010000017.1, forward strand.
TCGAGAAGGTCGCCGGCATCTGCGCCTTTGCGGATTCCCTTACCGCTTGGAGGCGGTTCGGCTTCAGGTTCGACCCTGATACGGGCACGGCGCTCGCCTATGACGGCAGCCAGCATGTCTTAGAGCTGTGCTTAAGCCAGAAGGACAAGATCGCGAACAAGAAATACTGGGAGGACTTCCTCTTCGAGATGGTGGGGAGCAAGTGGCAGGGCGAGATCCCCATTATCGGCTATAAGCCCGCGTCCAAAGAGGTTTTTGACATAGGCTTCAACCACAACGTAGGCGACAAGTGGCCGATAAAGGCGTGGCCGGCTGAGTACTGGAAAGAGCTCGAGTCCATGATAGGCAAAAGGTATTCGATATCATGGCAGCAGGGGCTGAAATCCATAGAGGAGTACGTCGAATGGATAAACTCTTGCAGGCTCCTGGTCACGAACGACAGCCTCGGCCTCCATATAGCACACGCGCTCAATAAAAAGATAGTATCGATGTTCGGGCCTACGCTCTCAAGCGAGGTCTATGTGAAGAACGGGGTAAAGCTCCTGCCTGAGGCGGAGTTCGACTGCATGCCATGCCTGTCAACCGTCTGCGTAAGGCAGAGGCCCTGCATGTATGAGATAAGGCCCTCTACCGTTTTAAAAGAGATTGAAAGACTGCTCGGAAAATAGAACCGGAGACGGAGAAGCTGAGATGAGCGAGCCCAAGCCTATCATAATACCTGAGCACTATAACTATATCGCGGTGTTCCTGACCCTTGCCTGCAACCTGTCGTGCAGCTACTGCATAAACCGCTTCGGCAAGGGCGGCTTCGTAAAAAAGCGTCTCTCAGGCACGGATTGGGCAAATGCGCTAAACAGGATAACCTCAAGGGACGATCTGCCGATAACGCTGCAGGGCGGCGAGCCGAGCCTCCATAAGGACTTTATCTACATACTCAATAACGTTAAGCGGGAGCTCAATATCGACATCCTGACAAACCTCCAGTTCGACGAGGACGAGTTCATAAAAAAGGCCGACCCCGGCCGGATAAAAAGGAACTCCCCTTACGCCTCGATCCGCGTAAGCTACCATCCGGAGGTCATGGAGCTTGACCCGCTCGTTAAAAAGGTCCTTAAGCTTCAGAACGCCGGCTTCTCCATCGGCATCTGGGGCGTCCTCCACCCCAAGCAGGAATCGATCGTCCGCGAGGCGCAGAAGCACTGCCAGGGCTTAGGCATAGACTTCCGCTTCAAGGAGTTCCTGGGCGAGCACAACGGGAAGATGTACGGGACATACAGGTATAAGGGCGCCTGCGACAGGAAGTTCGAGAAGACCGTCATGTGCAAAACGACAGAACTTATCGTGGGCAGCGACGGGAGCGTCTACCGCTGCCACAGCGACCTTTACGAGGGCAGGGCTCCTGTAGGCAACATCACAGACCCTGAGTTCGAGATAGAGGATATATTCCGCATCTGCACCGTCTACGGCATGTGCAACCCCTGCGACATAAAGGTAAAGACGAACCGCCTTCAGGAGTACGGCCACACCTCCGTCGAGATAAAAGACCTTACCGCGGCTTAATGGGCTTATCTTTTTTATACTGGACTAAGAGAGTCCCCTTCGTATCCTCTGTCATCACCTTGAAGAGCTCCGGGTGAGAATCTATAAAGGGACTCACATAAAGCTCGGCCTCGGGGTAGCAGCCGTCCACAAGGATATAGTCCACCTTCCTGTCTTTAATGAACCCGAGCATCTCATCAGGGTTATTCGTAAATGGGAACCTTAAGGCGTAGCCTCCGGTTATGAGAGATATTATCTCCGGCTTCCTCGTCATTATCACCTCGTCGCTATTCATCCCGGCCCTCAGGTAATACGCCGTCATCATGTACTGCCGGTAGCACGGAGCCTTTTTCGCGAAATAGTCGGCGGCGAGCATCTCAGGCGTAAGGAAATCGAACCTCTTCGTAAGGTTCTCTGAAAAGGCGCTCCTTACGGACTCAAGCCTTTTGATAGCGGTCGACGGCAGGACCATGTTCTTTATCTGTGCGATATTCATCGCGAGGAGCAAAGATAACGGGATGAGCACCGCGGGCCTGAGGCCGGGGCCAGCCTCTTTCCTTTTGCCTAAGATGATTGAGAACCCCGCGAAGAAATAAAAATAGATGAAAGGTATCAGGGGGATTATGTATCTGCGCGCGTCCCCTGTGCCATAGACAGGCCAGACCATAAGGAGCGCTAAATAGAATAGCATATAGAAGTCCTTTACCCCCCTCTTATAAAAAAGCCCCTGGAGGA
>JAUSLB010000156.1 GCA_030646655.1 Deltaproteobacteria bacterium
CATCTGCGCCCTCTTCAGTCTCAGGATGCCCTTTTAAGACTCGATCCCCCTATCAATATGCCCGGAGGTTCCGGAAGGCGGGACTCACTTATAAACTATTTATTTATCAATAAGTTATTACACCCGGTAAAAACGCGGTTATCTTAGCAAAAATTATACCATCTGGCCATATGGGTGTAAAGATTTTTATCCCCTTCCGAAGGAATGTGAGGGAGGCTCAAGGCTACGCAAGGTATTTCTCGATTATCCCGTCCCATTTTCCCTGAGTCTTCAGTATTAGCTCCACCACCTCCCTTGCGGCCCCCCTTCCCCCGGGCATCTTCGTAACATAATCGACCCTCTGTTTCACCTCATCCACAGCGTCCGCTACAGCCGCGGAAAAGCCGACCCTTTTGATGACAGGCAGGTCTATGACATCGTCGCCCACATAGCCGGCCTCCTCCGGGGCGAGCGCCTTTTTTTCCAATATAAGCCCCAAGGCCTCGGCCTTGTCTCTCATCCCCTGATAGACGTGCTCTATGCCGAGGTTCGCGGCCCTAAAGCTTACAGCCCTCGACTCGCGCGCGGTTATTATCGCCACATCTATGCCCGCCCTCATGAGGAGCTTTATCCCGTGGCCGTCCCTTACATCGAATACCTTCAGCTCCTGCCCCTCGTCGTTATAGATGATGCCCCCGTCAGTCAATACCCCGTCCACATCGAATATCAGAAGCTTTATCTTTTTTATCTTCTCCTCAATCCCCTTTTTAACAGCCGCCATCAAGCCTCCTTCTTAAATACCTATTATCCGTCACCGTTTTTCAGCGACCGTCAACCGTTGGCCGAAAAAAATTTTACGGATAACGTCACGGCCTTTTAATCTCCCCCACCTTTACGGTAAACCCGGCCTCCATGTTCTCCTGTTTTATGGGGAACTGAAAAAGCAGGCACGAGCCCTGATAGATCCTTTCAAAACCGCCCTCTGACAGGGATACCGTATGCACCGGGAACCTCCAAAGAGTGGCGGGAGAGCTCAACAGGATCTGGGCCTTTATCCCTATGTGTGTATCAAGAAGGCTCAGCCCCTTTATCCCCTTCAACACGCCGCTGCTGCCGAGCCCTATGCCGTCCTCATCCGGCATCGGCGGGCTTGACTTATATAGGCACGCCGGCCCGTCGCAGCAGGGCAGTATCAGGTTCAGCTCCACCCCGAAGCTAAAGTCCCCCGGCGGGAGCTTATCATGGCCCCTAAGCCTGTAATTGACCTTAAAGGAGTCCCTGCCTATGGCCTTTACCTCTTTCGATACGGAATAGCCGATCCCAAGGGCGGCGCCCTCCCTTGAGAGCCTTAGAGTCCCCCCGTCAATGACGGCCTCATAACGGCCCTGAAAGAAATCCCCTAAATCCCTATATTCATTTGCGAAAAACTTCTCAAGGCTTGCCTCTCCGTCAAGGAAGTGGTCTAAAAAAGACCCCCTTCTGGAGGTGTCGTATTTAAGGTATCTCTCAAGGCCCTTCTCCTTTACCTTGACTATCTCGTGAATAGATTTTGTGCCGCCCTCGAGGTCGCCGGAGCCTGTTGAAAGAAGCTTATGGTGGTAGCCCTCCTGCCATCTCGAAAGCGTATTGGAGAGGTTTGCCGCGCAAGGCCTGAAATCCAGCTCGTAGAGCCCTCCTCCGTTATGGGGGCTGAAGAAGAGGCCCAAGTCCTGTGTCCTTATGATGACCTCCTCGTGGCTGTCGGCATCAAGGTCCATGACCTGTATGGCCGGGCCGTCCTGGACAAAACCCGCTCCAGCGCTCTGCTCAGCCCTTATGAGGTTCTCGTATACCTTTGTCCTTAAATGCGGCAGGTATAGCCCGCCGAATACCCCGTGCCAGTAGGCGTCATTGCACTGGGCTTTGTAGAGGAAGTCCTTCGCCTCTTTTAAATCGCGCTTAGGGGCCTCGATCGAGAGCTTCTTTAATTCCCTGCTCACAAGGAGCATCCTTTTATGCATCCAGTTCGCCTCAGGGTACTTGGCGAAGAAGTTCCTCCAGATGCCTCCCTGAAGGAACCTCCTTATCCTCTCCCCGTTATCCAGCTTCTTCATATCCTCTACGAGCTCGGTATATTCTTTGGAGGCCTCGGCCGGCAAAGACCATTCCCCCATCTCCATATATGAGGTGGTGGGCAGATACACCGAGCCGAGCGGCTCTTCCATATCAAGATACTCGCTTAAGGTGACGGATTTGAGCCATTCGGCGTTCCTATCCAGCATCTCAAAGAACGAATCGAGCCAGCCCTCGTCAAATACCCACTTGTGAGTCCCCGGCCAGACCCCGAACTTCTCCCCGTCGTCGCCGTAAATCGCCGCGTCCCCTTTCCTTAAAAAGGCATTAAGCCCTTTCAAGTGCTCTTCGAGGGCCTCTACCGGCCTAAAGGGGATAAGGTATCTCAAGGCCTCGCTTCCCGGGAATATCTTTACCACATTGCCCTGATCTTCGGTTATGTAATACCCGCCGAGGTCTCTCTTCTCAAGCCCTGATTTCACGAAGTGGTAGTCGTCAACGAGGAGGTATTCAAGCCCGGCGCTGCGAATCGTTGTAGGGAGTAAAGGCTCCCAGACCCTCTCGGCAAGCCATATGCCACGGGGCCTTTTGCCGAATACCTCCTCAAACTTATCCGACATCATCCTTATCTGGCTTAACCTGTCCTCCTCGGGTATCACCGAAAGGACAGGCTCGTAATATCCCCCGCCCATTATCTCGACCTGCCCGGAGGAGACCATTGACCTTAGTAGCTCGATGTACTCGGGGTGGTTCTCCCCTATCCAGTCGAAGAGGAAGCCGGAGTTATGGAGCGTCAATTTTATGGAAGGGTGCCTTGAAAGGGCCTTAAGGAAGGGCCAGTATGAGTCCCTGTAAGCGTCTTCGAGGACAGAGTCGAAGTTCCCGACAGGCTGGTGGTTGTGTACGCAGAATATGAAATATGCCATTTAGAGGGGCCCCCGTGCCGGCAGCTGAAGGAGATAAAAACCTATAGGAGCTCTACCACATGCATTACCTTTGCCTTTACCCCGTACCTGTGAAGACCGTCCCTCAGCTGGACCATGCAGCCCGGGCAGGCCGTAGCGACTATCTCGGCGCCGCTGTCCCTGACGCTCTCGGCCTTTCTCCTCGCTACATCCATCGAAAGCTCGTAATTGGAGATGCTCAAGCCCCCGCCCAAGCCGCAGCAGCTGCAAGGGTGGCGCATCTCCTTTAATACGACCCCGTCGCCCATCTCGATAACCTTCCTCGGCTCGTCCCTTATCCCCTGATTCCTGCCGAGGTGGCAGGGGTCGTGGTAGGTCACTACCCTCTTCCGTGCGCCCCTCTTCCCCCCGCCCCTGAAATGCAGCTCGTTTATCAGCAGCTCGCTTATGTCCCTTACCTTTGAGGCAAAGGCCTCTACGCGCCCCTTCGTCTCAGGGCAGTCCCCCAATAGCTTCCTAAAGAGGTTCTTAAGCCCCCATCCGCATGTTGCGCAGGATGTGGCGATGAAATCGTACGAGCCTTCCTCGAACGCCTCGAGGTTCTTTAAGGCCATCTCCCTCGCGATATTGACATCGCCCATCGAATAGGCCGGCATGCCGCAGCAGACTTGGCCTGAGGGCACGATGACCTCAACGCCCGCCCTCTTAAGCGCCTCTATAGAGGCCTTGCCTACCTCCGGCATGAGATAATTTATCCCGCAGCCTGCGTAAAAGGCTATCTTGGTTGTCTTCGCTGAGGGGGAAGCCTTTAGCGCTGAAAGCTCCCT
>JAUSLB010000184.1 GCA_030646655.1 Deltaproteobacteria bacterium
GCCCGGCGCTCCCGTGCTCGTGGCTTATCTTCGCCTTCTCAGGGCTTATATGGCGTTCATGTCCGGATGACGAATGCTCGGGGCTTATAACGAACTTGTCCTGAAGCGCGGCCCTTGCGCTCTGGCTTAAGCTCATGTGTATCTGCTCGTGGTTCACAGTAATGTAGGCGGCCCAGAATATCCCGAACACAAGGCCTATGAGGCCGAGGAGCAGGCCCAGTATAACGGGGCGGAGCGAAAATTTCATACCCGGCTCCTTTATTATTTTTTTTCCTTTCAATTTCAGTTCCCCCTCGGCATCTCCTCGAGGCGCACCCTAACATTAACGGTCTTCCCGTCCCTTATGACCTTCAGGGTTATTGTCTGGCCGACCTCGAAGGAGTCCATGTAGTCGTTGAACTCATCCATAGATTTTATCGTCTTCCCGTTCAACGCCGCTATCAGGTCGCCCCCTGAGGCTATGATCATGTTCCCGAGCCTGATGTCGCCGGTTGCGCCTTTAAGGCCTGCCTTCTCAGCAGGGCTGCCCTTGTAGATATCGGCTATCAAAACCCCGCCGGAAGCCAGCCCCAGAAGCCCCGAATCTATCTGGTCTATATTCTGCCCCGTAATGCCGAGCCACGGCCTTGAGACGTAACCCTTTTCCAGCAGCTGCGGCAATACTTTTTTTACCGTGTTGACGGGTATCGCGAACCCTATGCCGATGGAGACCCCTACCGGGCTGAAGATGGCGGTATTGACCCCTATCATCTTGCCGTCGCTATTTACCAGCGGCCCGCCGGAGTTGCCGGGGTTTATGGCCGCGTCTGTCTGGATAATGCCCCTTATGAGCCTGCCGTTAGTGGCCCTCATCGTCCTTCCGAGCGAACTTACTATGCCGGTTGTCAGGGTCTTCTCAAGCCCGAAGGGGTTTCCTATGGCGAGCGCCTTCTGCCCTACCCTTAAGGAAGACGAATCTCCCATAGGGACAGGCTTAAGCTTGGTTTGCGGGGCCTTGACCTTTATTAGCGCAAGGTCGTCCCCGGGGTCAACCCCGACGACCTCGGCAGTGAATTTGCTCCCGTCAAAGAGGGTTACATCGAGGCTCCTTGCGCCTTCGACCACATGGTAGTTCGTTATAATATTCCCGGCCTTGTCTATTATTACCCCTGAGCCCGAGCCTGTGGAGGGTACCGGGTTATAGAAAAAATCGTATGATACCGTGGTGCTCACTATGTTTACGACGGAAGGCCCCGCCTCCTCGTATATGTTTATATTCGCCTCCTCGTCAGAGGCATACGCCCAGACATAAGAGGGGCTAAAAAAGACTGCCGCTGTTAAAATTGCCCTTAATAGCATCATGAGAAAAGATTGAACCTTATTAAATGCCAGAAGGCGGCAACCCCGTCCTTCCAGTTTATCTTCTTGCCTTCCTCGTATGTCCGGCCGGCGTAAGAGATGGAGGTCTCGTAGATCCTGAAGCGGCCTTTCGCGACCTTTGCGGTTATCTCTGGCTCGAACCCGAACCTGTCCGACTTAAGCTCGATATTCTTTACGACCTCCGCCCTGAAGGCCTTGTAGCCCGTCTCCATGTCGCTTAAGTTTAAATTGGTGAGCATGTTGGATAAGAAGGTGAGGAGCTTATTGCCTAACATGTGCCAGAAAAACAATACCCTGTGGCTGTCGCCCATGAAGCGCGAGCCGAAGACCACGTCGGCCTTTCCCTCGAGTATAGGCTCGAGCAATTTCTTATAATCCCTCGGGTCGTACTCAAGGTCAGCGTCCTGCACGATGACTATATCGCCCTTTACGCGCTTAAACCCCGCCCTTAGGGCCGCGCCCTTGCCCATGTTCTTTTCCTGAAATATGAGCTCGAGCCTGCATTTGTCCTTCCAGCCCTTTTTTATCGACTCAAGGGTATCGCGCGTGCCGTCGGTTGAGGAATCATCGACTATAATAAGCTCATCCGGTATCCCTGTGTCGAGCACCCTTTTGATGACCTCGGTGATGAAGTCCCGCTCGTTAAACACAGGCATCACGACAGAAATAGCCTTTTTTGAAGACATTTACAAATACCTTCCCAAATGAGCTTATCTTAATTTTTATACAATAAAATTGAAGAGATGTCCATAAGGGTATTGAGGGGGGGAACATAGGTTTAGAGTTACGAAAGGGAATAACGCTTAATGGAAAAAGCCTCTTTGCGCAACTCGTTGCGCTTTTTGGGCATAGGCTCGCTGCACTGTGTTTGCTTTTTGGGCATGGGGCTGGCTCCCTACAGCCTCGTTTCCGGACGAACTTTACATTCCGCCCTTCAAACCTCCTTCTTCAAATCCTCATGCCTCTTCCACCTGTAAGGGAGGTCTATTATGGTGCCCGGCTCTTTTATGGTCTCAAGGGCTTTAAACGCGGCCCTAAGGACGATCATCTGCTGCTCGATTTTGCCCGGCTCGCCTAAGGGATGTCCCATAGGCCACTTCAAGAATACGGAGCGTGGCGGCCTTACCTCCTCCGTGAACTTCCTTACTATCGATATTCCTATGGTCGGTATCCCCTCATTCTCAATCTCTCTCTGTATCAGCCCCACGGACCGATTGCATAGCCCTCACCCGGGGGTCAGCAGCACGACGTCAACGCCGTCGGTTTTAAGCTTTCCCGCCACCTCCGGCGCGGTCTTTTTTATAAGGGTCTCTATATGCGGCCCGTCTATGTGGCCCATGAAGCCGTAGTTGACCTCCGCCAGAGAGCCGATAGCCCCTGCCTCTTTCATCTCTTTCAGCCGGTCTATGGGGAATACGATGTTAAGGTCCCTGTCAGCGTCCTTGTGGTCATAGTAATCGTGGGTGATGGTATATTCGTTTTTCGGGGTTGATAGGGGGATATCCCTGTAGGTCGGGTCGCCGTTCGGGTCGCGCATGTCGAAGGGCTTCTGGCTTTTAAGATGGACGCCTGCTGTCGTCACCAAGGCGACTTTTGATTCTGAGAGCCTCTTCTTAAGAGGGGCCCAAGGGATCCCCGACACCTCGGTCCTCCCGGTCTTTGCCACAATCTTGTCGAGGAGCGAGGGGAAGCGGGTGAGTATCTTCGCAAGGATTATGTTCTTTAATCTGCCCATTAAAATATCCCCGCCTCTTTCTGTATAGACCTTATGTAGCTTATTATAAGCTCTATCTCTTCCTGAGATTTGACGGCATCCACCTTCGGCATATCTCCGAACTTCCAGTGGTGGGATCTAACCCCCCTCTCGATAGCCCACTTAAAGCTCAGATCAGCATGATGGTTCGGGTGGTAGATACTATGGACGAGCGGAGGGCCCTTATCAGTGCCTGCGCCTTTTACCCCGTGGCACTTTGCGCAGTTATTATTAAAAAGGGCCTCGCCCTTTAAAAAGGCCGGGCCTTTCTCAGCCTTAGCAAGACCGGAGAGGAGCAGGAAAAATGCGGCGATAAGGGTTATCCTTTTCATCAAGCCTCCTTATAATTAGCAGGTTGCGGAAAAACGCAGCAAAGTTGTCATTCTGAGGAGCCGAAGGCGACGAAGAATCCCGTAACTTGTTGATTCTATTAACTCCGAGATTCTTCGCTACGCTCAGAATGACAGGCTAAAATAGTTTTTCCGCAACCTGTTAGAATCTTTTAAACCAATAAAAAATATTTTTTGCTTATAGTCAAATCCTTCTTTCAGCCTGCGGGATATGCCGAAAATTGGTCGGCGACAACCC
>JAUSLB010000186.1 GCA_030646655.1 Deltaproteobacteria bacterium
CGGCAAGGATACCCTCGATGAGACCCGGAAAAAGCTCGATAAGAGGGTATCCGTAGAAGAGACCAAGGAGGAGATAGTCACCGTTACGGTAGAGGACGAGGACCCGCATACGGCCGCTGAGATGGCCAACGCCTTGATTGAAGAGCTCGATAAGATAAATAAGGGCGCGGTCATGACATCCGGGCAAAGGATGAGGGCGTTCGTGGAGAAGAGGCTCATCGAGTCAAAAGAAGACCTCTCGAGGATAGAAAGGGACCTAAAGTCCTTTCAGGAGAGGAACAAGGCGGTAAAGCTCGACGACCAGTCAAAAGCGATAATTGAAGCCATAGGCTCTGTAAAAGGCCAGCTCATGGCAAAGGAGGTCGAGCTCGACATACTCCTTTCCTATGCCGCGCCGACCAACCCTCAGGTACAGCTCCTGAAGGCGGAGGTCGAGGGGCTGCAGAATAAGCTAGATGAGCTTGAGGGAGGGAAGAAAGGGAACCCCGGGGGGAGCTCTAATATCTTCATCCCCACGGACAGGATACCCGACTTGTCGTTCCAGTATGTGAGGCTCTTTAGGGACGCGAAGGTTCAGGAGACCCTTTTCGAGCTCCTCACCCAGCAGTATGAGATGGCGAGGATACAGGAGGCAAAGGACAGCCCAACGGTTCAGGTGCTCGATTACGCTACCCCTCCTGATAAGAAGTCCCGGCCTAAGAGGGCTCTGATAGCGGCGTTCTCAACCATAAGCGGGTTTTTCTTTTCTCTTTTCATGGCGTTCTTTGTGGAGTACTTGAACAGGATAAGGACGGAGGCCTGAAGATATGCTTAAGGAGAAGAACAGGCTCATACGGAAGTTCCAGCAGTTTACGGATTTCTCGATAACGGTAATCTCTTTCCTCCTCGCCTATATCGTAAGGGACCATACCGATCTGCCGAAGCTTAACCCGCTCGGCGACTACCTCTTCCTCCTCTATATAATACTCCCGCTCTGGGCGGTGCTCCTGTACCAGAACAGGGCTTACAGCTCCATTAGGACAAGTTCTTTTCTCGATACCGTCTGGCCTGTAATAAGGGCGGCCGCAACCGGCGGCTTCATCGTGATGGCTGTCCTCTACGTCTTCAAGCTCGAGTACATAAGCAGGGCGCTCGTGCTCCTCTTTATATCCATAAACGCGGCCCTTCTTTCTCTATCGAGGGCCTTTGTCTATTTCTTCACGCGCCTCGTAAGGAAAAAGGGCTATAACTACAGGACCATTCTCATAGTAGGCACCGGCGAGAGGGCTCAGGCGTTCGCCGGTGTAATAGGCGAGCACAGGGAGTGGGGCATAAACGTGATCGGGTTCATAAGCCTCGGAGATGAAGCGCAAAGGGACGGAATAAAGATTATAGGCAGGCTCGACGAGCTCGTCGATATAATCACTGCCATACAGGTCGACGAGGTAGCCTTCGTGGTGCCGATGGAGTGGCTGGCGAGGATCGAGGAGTCGGTGCTCGTGTGCGAGAAGGTCGGCATAAAGGCCTCAGTTGCGGCTGATTTTTACCCCCTGACAATAGCGACGACAACCCTTGAAGAGCTAAGGGGCTGGCCGCTCCTGACCTTCAATCCGATTCAGAGGATGGAGGAGGCGATGGTCTTTAAGAGGGCGATAGACATAGCCATCTCGGTCATTATGCTCCTTATCGCCTCGCCCCTTTTCATAGCCTCGTTGATAGCTGTCAGGCTCACCTCAAAAGGCCCTGTATTTTTCAGACAACAAAGGTGCGGGCTTAACGGCAGGAGGTTTAACCTCCTTAAGTTCAGGACGATGGTCATTGACGCTGACGAGAAGAAGGCGCGCCTGCAGCACTTAAACGAGGTATCAGGGCCGGTATTCAAGATGAGGAACGACCCGAGGGTAACATTTGCGGGGAGGTTCTTGAGGAGGTACAGCCTCGATGAGTTCCCGCAGTTCATAAATGTGCTTAAAGGCGATATGAGCGTAGTGGGGCCGAGGCCGCCGCTCCCCTTAGAGGTGGAGAAATACGACATCTGGCAGAGGAGGAGGCTGTCGGTAAAGCCCGGTATCACCTGTCTGTGGCAGGTGAACGGCAGGAACTCCGTCAGTTTCGATGAATGGATGAGGCTGGATCTGGAGTACATCGACAACTGGTCTTGGGGGCTCGATATGAAGATAGTCTTAAAGACGATACCCGCGGTATTCAGGGGCACAGGTTCTTAATAAGGGGGGGCGGGGCGGTTTTTTCTGTTGTTTTTTCTTTTCCATCCCGATTGGATTCCATCATGTCCGGCGATACAATCCTAAAAAAGCTGATTGGAAGGACGCCCTTTCTAAAAGACGCGCTCGACCATCACATGCTCGAGGTGATATCCGGCGCCTCCACCGCATTCGTCCTCAAGGCGGTTGGAACGGGGCTTGCCTTCCTCTTTAATGTGGTCCTTGCGAGAAAGCTCGGCGTGGAGGGCGCGGGACTATACTTCCTCGCGTTCACCGTCATCTCGATAGCAGGGGTTTTAAGCTGCGCAGGGCTCGATAACGCGCTCCTTCGCTTTGTGGCCTCAAGCGCCGCGGCAGGGGACTGGACGGCGGTGAAGGGCGCGTGCAGGAAGGGGCTCATTATATCGGCCGCCGCGTCGATCGTTTCGGCCGTTTTCGTCTTTTCCGCCTCTCCGTGGATCGCTAAAGCGGTCTTTTCAAAGCCAGAGCTTGCCGGGGTGCTCCGCTGGATGTCTCTGGCGATATTTCCCATGTCCATGCTCGTCATCTACTCCGAGATGCTGAAGGGGCTAAAGCTCATAATGAAATCCCACCTCGTGCAGGGCGTGCTTGTATGGCTACTTTCGCTGACGGGGATCCTTTTCCTCTCCGGCGTATGGGGTGTTTACGGCGCTGTATGGGCGTTTACCGCGGCGTCTTTTGTAACGGCAGTTGTCGCGACCATCCTCTGGAGGAGGGCTGTCCCTCAGCTTAAGGGCATTAAGGGCAATTTCAGGCTGAATAAGCTGCTGGATTCCAGCGTCCCCCTGTTCCTCGTATCGGCGATGTACTTGGTAATCCAGTGGACTTCCACATTCGCTCTCGGCATATGGGGCACAAAGGCGGAGGTCGGGGTCTTCTCCGTCGCCTTTAGGACGGCGATGCTCATAAGCTTTGTTTTGATATCCGTAAAAAGCATAGCCGCGCCGAAGTTCGCCGCGCTCTACAGCCTCGGGGATATGGACGCGCTCGGAAAAACCGCCCGGAATTCCGCCCGGCTCCTTACCCTCATGGCGGCCCCGGTACTGGCGCTCTTTATAATCTTTCCCTCGCGGATTATGGGGGTGTTCGGAGAAGAGTTCAGGCAGGGAGGGATGATACTCGCCATCCTCGCCGCCGGCCAGTTCGTAAACGTTGCTACAGGCTCCGTAGGGTATCTCCTGATGATGAGCGGGAACGAGCGCATCTTGAGGAATAATGTCGCGTTTGCGGCTGCGGTGAATGTCGCCTTAAACGCGCTCCTTGTCCCCCGATACGGGATCTTAGGCGCGGCCGTAGCTACCTCCCTTAGCGTTTCTTTGCTGAACATAACCGCGAGCTACCTCGTCTACAAAAAGATAAACATAAAGACGATCCCGTGGCCGGACTTAAAAAGGTGGAGCGATGGCTGAAGCTAAAAAGCCTAACTTTTTCATAGTGGGGGCGGCGAAGTCCGGGACAACTTCTCTCGCGGACAACCTGAAACAGCACCCAGAGGTCTTCATCTCTCCTGTAAAAGAGCCTTTCTATTTCGTATCCGACTACGGGCTTAAGGATTTTGATTCATACCTGTCGCTATTTAAGAAGGCCGGCGATGCAAAGGCGATAGGCGAGGCCTCGACCGGGTATCTCTTCGACGGCTCTGCCGCTTCTTCTATAAAAAAGGCCTTCCCCGATTCAAGGATAATCATTATTTTGCGGAACCCCGCTGACATGGCCTTCTCATACTGGAAGTATATGCTGATAATCGGGAATGAGTCTAAAAGCTTTGAGGAAGCGATAAACAAAAAAGAAAGAGAGTATAGAAAGACCGAGGATTTTAAGCGCAAATGCGTTAATTGGTGGGCAAGCTATATTTATCTTGAAAGGGCGATGTATTCTGAGCAGGTGAAAAGATTTTTTGATATTTTCGGGAGTGACAGGGTCAGGGTTTGTATATTCGAGGATTTCATTAAAAGGCCTGAAGAGTATTATACGGATATATTTCATTTTATCGGGGTCGATGAAAATTTTGTTCCGAAGCTTTCGATTAGGAATGAGGGAGGTGAGGTAAAATATCAATTCTTAAAGAATATAATAAACAATAAGCACACGTTCCTTAAAAAGTTTTTTTGTAAAGGGGTCCGGGAGAAGATGAGGCTGTTTTTTTTAGATGTCAATACAAAAAAAATCAGGTCGAAAATGGACCCAAACACCCGAGAGCTGCTTAATGTTTTTTTTAAGGATGACATAAAAGAGCTCGAAAGTCTTCTGGGCAGGGAGATTGAGGCGTGGCGGAGCAAATAATTTCGCGGTTGACTGACGGGATTTTTAATATATATTTAGCAGGTTGCTTCAAGCAGCAACCTGATTTGCAATCCATGGAAGGATTGCCAAATTGCGAGACAGAAA
>JAUSLB010000199.1 GCA_030646655.1 Deltaproteobacteria bacterium
ACCCTTTTTTAAAAGCCCTTTCAGCCTTCCCGCCATCTAAACCACCGGCCTGCCCTTAGCGAACAGCCTCAATACCTCCCTCGTATCCCTCATCTCCTCAAGCCTCCATAACGACTCAAGCACGGAGTCCGTCTCCCTGCCTATGAAGTGCCACTGGCCGAGGTTCCTGAACTTCTCCTCCACTTCCATGTCGGTAAGCGGGTTCTTCGGATGGCCTTTGGGGAATATTATCTCTTTTGCAAGGTATTCGCCTGACTTTAGCTTTACCTCAATCCTATTCGGGATCGCCTCGGGATATAACCTGTCGAGCTCGCTGTCGACCTCGACCTTTACCTTATCGACAAGCTTTAAAAGGCGCTCGTCATAGAGCCTTTCGGTGAATGTCGAGAGGCTGATGTTGCCGTCCATCAGAGCGGCCGCCACGCAAATGGGTAGGCTGTGGTCAGCCGTCTCCCTTGTCTTGGGCCTCCACCTCTCTTTGCCTGAGCCGATTATATCGTAGCCCGCCCTGAAGGTCTTGACTGTCACCGACTCTATGTCAGAGATATTTTCTATCTCCTGTGAAAGCTCGATCGCCGCGCCTATGGCGCTCTGGGAGTGGTACTCAGCTGGGTAATACTTAATGTATGTGTCCATTATCTTATACCGGTCCTCTTTTTTCGAGGCAAGCCTTCCGAGCTCAAAAGGCCCTGAGACGAGCTTAAAAAACCCGAACTCTCCTTCGAATACAGGCGCAGGCCCGGTTATTCCAGCCCTCGCAAGGAGGGTTGCGAACAGGGCGTTACGGGCGGTATTGGCGAATGCGCACCCCTTCCACATCGACAGCTCCCCTGCCCGTGTCTGCCTTAGCGCCGGGGAGTTCGCGCCTGCTATGCCGATGGCGTGCACGGTCTCGTCCCTCGACAGGCCCAACAGCATGGAGGCGGCTATTGTAGCCGAGAAAGCCCCGTACGTCACATGGTCCCAGCCTTTTTCCCTTAAGGAGGCCGCGTCGCAGAGCCTGCACTGTATCTCGTAAGCCGCGACGATCGCGGTTATCAGGTCCTCGCCGCTGCGGCCCGTGACCTCTGAGGCCGCGAGCGCCGCCGGGATATTGTCGGACGGGTGGGCCGGCTCCTTCGAGAGGTAAGTGTCGTTGTAGTCAAGATACCTTACCATTATGCCGTTGGCGAAGGCCGCGAAATCAGGGGTGGTAAGATAGTCCATCCCGATTATGCCCGCCCTGCTCCCCTGCCCGGTTTGGGGCGCTATAGCCCTTGCGGCTACGGCAGGGGGGCTGTCATATCCGCCGAGTACGCAGGCGAATGAGTCTATTACCCGCCTCTTAGCCTCGTGTACGGCCTCGTCTGATAAGTCCTTGAACTTAAGATCAAGGCCGTAGTCAGCTAATCTCTCAGCCATCGTCTTTCCCGGCATCGCTCCCTCCGTTATTACGCCTTTTCCCGGGCCCCCACCGGTATCCAAAAAGATAACGAATAAGAACCGATAGGTTAGCGCTATCACACTACCCCTAAAAAAACTATAGCTTAGAACTGTAATAAGGGCAAGGGATTAGGGGGGTTGTATCTATTACAAATGAACTTACTCAAAGAGATTCAATTACCCCGCCATAAATGGCGGGGATTGTCGGCAAGGTAATTGCCTTTTATATTGCTCGGCTTTGACCCGCCTTTAAAAGGGCGCGGACTTTTTCAGCATCCTGTTAGATTATTGACGATTCTATGATCGAAAACGGCGGTAATCGCCTTGACAAAAGGCCGCGACAGGATAAGCTTTAATCAAAACAAAGGGAAGGCGCAAAAGATGGCTTGGGAGACTGACCCATACGAGGACAGGAGCGAGGCAGGCCGCTCGCTGGCGGAAAAGCTCGTGAAATTCTCGAAGGAAAAGCCTGTCATCGTGGGCTTGCCGCGCGGAGGGGTCGTCCTCGCGGCTGAGATAGCCCGCGCGCTAAACGCCGAGCTCGATGTGATAATAGCCGGGAAGTTGCGGGCCCCTTATAACCCGGAGCTTGCCATCGGAGCCGTCACAGAGGAAGGTGCGGTATATTTAAACGATATGGCTGTAAGGAGCTTAAGGATTAAGCCGGATTACATAGAGAAGGAGAAAAGGGAAAGGCTCAGGGCCGTTACCGAACGGCTTAACCTCTATAGGAAGATAAAAAAGAAGGTCCCGCTGAAAGGCAGGACCGTCATTATAGCCGATGACGGGCTCGCTACAGGCGCTACAATGATCTCAGCGATTCAGGCCTCGGCGGCTTCTGGCGCGAAGAAGATAATAGTCGCCGTCCCCGGAGGCCCTCAGGATACAGTCGATAGGATCAGCGGCATGAAGGAGGTCTCCGAGGTCGTCTGCCCGTTGATACCATCGCTCTTTTTTGCCGTAAGCCAGCTCTATCTGGATTTCAGGCAGGTCGAGGACGAAGAGGTTGTAGCGATACTAAGGGAGTTCGCTCCTGAGAAGGAGAGAAAGGGGGCCTAGCAGGCTGAACAATCTTCGAGTTTTTCCGCAAACTTTAGAGCCCTTGGCCTCTGTTCATCTTTAGGACTATCTCTAAATTCTTTAAAGCGTACTCTGATTCGGGGTTTACCTTCAACGCCGCATAGTAATGCCCTATGGCCTCATCGATCCTGCCGCTCCTTGCAAGGGCGTTGCCTAAGTTCGTATGCGTGTCAGCGTCATCAGGGCTTATCTTTAAAGCCTCTTCATAATTATAGATCGCCTCATCGAGCATCCCGAGGCTCATATAATTATTCCCGAGGTTGTAGAGCGCTTCCTTGCATTCAGGGTCGATCGATAACGCCTTAAGGTTATACCCCATCGCCTCGGTTATCTTCCCCTTCTCCTCGAGCGCGTAGCCGAGGCTGTAATACCCCATGGTAAGCCCCGGGGATTTGTTCACCACATCCCTCCATAGAGATACCTTATCAGCCCAGACCTCGTTCCTTTTATAAGCGGCGATCGACAAGGCTATCACAGCCGGTATTACGAGCCACTTAAGGCCGGCTAATCTCACCTTTTCGGATATGAGGAAAAGGAGCGATACAGAGGCGATTATCGCGCCTGCCGAGGGAAGATAGAGCCTGTGCTCGTAGATGACGTCCTTTATAGGTATTACGGAGGACTCGATCGAGAGCGTTATGAAAAACCAGAAGACCCCGAAAGAGGCGAGCAGCCCAAGCGGGCTTGCATCCTTGCGCGACCTCCTGTAGAGGTAAAAGGAGGAAGCTAAGATAGCCAGGAGCAGAATCAGAGACAATATTACCGCCGGTGTAAAAATAGTATAAAAATGCGGATAATCATAAAGGAGGTTCTGGCCTGCCGGAATGAACAGGAGCCTTATGTATGTGACTATGACCCTGAGCTCGGTTATGAAATACTCATAAACAGACAGGGTCGCTATCTCGCTTACCTGCAAGGACCTTATGAAGCTCGCCGGGTCATGCGGGTCTCCTCCCGAAGGGCCGAATATCGTAAGGGGCACTATGGGGAGGGTTAAAAAGAACAGCGCGGGCTTTAGGAGCGAGCGGCCTCCCCTTTTAAAGAAGGTAAATTCATAAAGCGCAATTATTACAGGAAGCGTAAAGCTTATCTCTTTCGAGAGCTGGGCAAGAACTGCCGAGGCAAAAGCCCCGATGTAGAACGCGCGCGAGCAGGCGCCCTCATCGAGCCGCGATTTCACATAAAGGACGACGGCTAAGAGGTAAAAGAGCGCGGCGAGCGACGCGAACCTCTGGGTAATGTAACTAACCGCCTGCGTCTGAACGGGGTGCGCCGCGAATATAAAAGAGGCGGCCAAGGCGATAGGGAGGGGCGCCTCCCTTGCCCGCATGGACGGGGTCTTGAAGGTTAAGGAGACGAGGAGATATACGAGCAAGGAATTGAGGATATGGATAATCACATTGGCAAAGTGATAGCCGAAGGTATCCAAGCCTCCGGCAGAATAATTGAGGGCGAATGTAAAGAAGGTCAGATACCTGTTCCACGGCACGGATAAAAAATTTCCGAGGCTCCGGATAAGAGGGTTGTTCAATATGTACATGTCGTCGTCGAAGATGAGCGGGGCGTGGAGGATATTCGAGTAGATGGAGAAGGCCAGCAACGGGATGAGTATCAAAAGAAGGTAGCGGGGTTTGCCGAGGCTCATAACGCAAAAGGGCCTTTGCCGATGGATTCAGCTTTTAACAGGATGCTGAAAAAGTCCGGATTCATGTCATTCTGATGGAGCGTAAC
>JAUSLB010000200.1 GCA_030646655.1 Deltaproteobacteria bacterium
GTCCTGGATGTAATTCAATTCACCCTATCGTGCAAGGATGAGCCGGGCATAAAGGCCCTCTTATTCAAGGTGAGGGAACTTGTCGGAGGAGACTACAGCATCTGCGGCATAGGCAAAGGCGGGATGGACGGGCTTTGCGGGCCTCCTCAGATAATAAACGGCAATTATCCTGATGAATGGCTCCGGATCTATGGAGGCAATGAGCTTTATTACGCCGATCCTCTTGTCCTGCGTAACTTCAGCAACCCGGGCTCCCAGCTCTGGGATGAGACTTACTCGCTATACCGGGATAAGATGTCGCCGCTTTTCCTGTCCTCAAGGGACCACGGGCTTATGCACGGCGTGACCGGGGGTATGTACAGCGACAGCAACAAGACCGCGTCACTCTTTTCGTTCTCCGGCAAGGGCAGATGGTTCAGCAAGCGGGAGATGGATATCCTCTCCACCGTCGGCCCCCATATCCATCAGGCGCTACTGCGGATATTCAAGGCGCAGCAGTCGCCGTGCGGCTCTCTTTCAAGACGCGAAAAGGAGATTGTGCAATGGATAAAGGAAGGGAAGACGAACTGGGAGATATCGATTATACTCAAGATAAGCGAAAGGACGGTTAAATTCCACGTACAGAACATCGAAAGGAAGCTGAATGCCGTCAATAAAACCCATGTTGTAGCGATCTTGATGGAACAAGGGGCGGTAGATTAGAGATCCAGTTGAAAAACTCCGGCCTATGTTGGGAGGCCTTGCTTTCGAAGGCCCTCCAGTCCAGCAGCACTATCCCTGACATCACTCCGTCTCCGAGCGGCAGAAAATCCCCGACCTGCTCGAAGGGGAAAAACCTTTTCAGATATATATAATACCTCTGCTCTATAATGGTTACGAGATACCTTGTATCGTGTATCAGGCACCAGTGGTATATAGCCTTGTACAGGAGATGTGCAAGCGTAAGCGTGCCTATAGGGGTCTTCCGAAACTCCTTCTTTACGCAGATCCTGGTCGATTCGGCCATCCCCGGTACCTTCTTGAACGGCTTGTCCTTTGGGAGCAGGCAGGCGAAGTCTTTTTCTATCATGTAAGGCAAAGGCGCCGGGATCAGCCGCACATGCCCGACCAGCTCGCCTCTGTCCTCAAATATGCCGAGGCTATGGGCAAAGGCATCGTACTCATCCCTGTCCAGGCCGTCCGGAAGGGGAGGAACCCATTTGAGCTCTTCCCGGAAGATATCATGGCGTAGTCGGAGCGCGGCCTCCATATCATCATGGCTGGTCAGTTTTTTCACTAAAAAATTTTCTTCTTGGAATATCAGCTCCATGCCCGACATTTTTACAGGAAGTCGGGCGTGGATGTAACTGTAAGGGCTTGCAGTTTCCTTTATTAACGAAAAGTTGTAGAATATAAAGATTTCGACCCTGTCCAAAAGGACAGGCGAAAACGGCAATAATTTTTTATATAATGCCGCTATCCAAAAAATCGAAAAATTGATCTGACCGGTAGCAAGTCTCTTAAGGAAGCAGCCTGCGGTGAGAAGCGCTTAAAAAATTCCGAAGGGGGTAAGGAAGGATCTTTCGGGCCTGCGGCCCCATCTGGAAAATCGAGAGTCTTTCGGGTTTTCTCCAGTCCTTCATCTTCCATGACCGAGACACGCGCCTCTGAAAAATCCTTAAACAGGGAGCACAGGAAAAGGCTTAAAGAGAGGTTCAGGAAAGGGCCTCAGGACGGTTTTAGCGACCGGGAGATGCTCGAGCTCCTTCTGGCTTACGCCCTGCCCGGGAGCGACGCAAGGCAGACGGCAAAGGCATTGGCCCATAGGTTCAAGGGCTTAAGGGGCATATTCGACGCCTCGGTAGAGGAGCTGACATCCGTTGAGGGGATAACGGAGAACGCGGCTGTACTCGTTAAGCTTATTAAAGGGGCCGCGTCCATGTATTTAAAAGAGAGGATGATGGGCAGGGACATAATCCTCTCCCCAAGGGAGGCGATCGATTACCTGAACTTCACGCTTTCGGGCGAAAAGGTCGAAAAGTTCCTCGCTATATTCCTTAACGCAAGGAACGAGGTCTTGGCCGTAGAGGTCCTGCACGAAGGCACCATCAACCAGACCGCCGTTTACCCGAGGAAGGCGATAGAGAGGGCCTTTAAGCACAACGCGAGGGCGATAATTTTCGTCCACAACCACCCGAGCGGGGACGCAACGCCCTCTCATGTTGACAAGCACTTAACGAAGGTCCTCGACAGGGCGGCCCTTGCCGTCGATCTCATAGTCCACGACCACCTCATAATCGGGAAGAACAGGCATTTCAGCGCGAGGGAGAACGGGTGGATTATAGGCTGTCCGGTGAACCTCCAGAGGGCGGCGGAGACATAGGCGGGATGTGTATGCAAGCCCAATGGAATAAGCTTTAGCAGGATGCTCGCCGGCTCATGAAGTGACAAGGCGAGCCATAAATATAATTTTCCTTACCAGCCACAATCCAGTCCTGTGAATGGGTTGTGCAATTGCGAGACCGAAAAGCCGAGCAATTTGTAAGGATTGGACGGAGGCTCTCCGGCCAAATCGTGGCTGTAAAAGTCCAGGACGGACTTTTGGAAGCTCCCTGTTAGGCTACTCCCCTGTCCTTGCGTAATCCAGACACCTGCTCAAAACCGGGAAGTTCCTCTTCGTGACCTTCTCGATGAACATAATCCCCGCCGCGTGGTGCTTGCCTATCGGCTGCACCCAGCGCACGACACCGGGTATCTCCTCCACTGTCTTAAGCTCCGAGCGCTCGATGTAAGTAATCCTTATCGCGACCTTGTCTTTCTTCTCAAGCGGCTTCATGGCGTAAAGGCCGATCCCGCCACTGTTGATGTTCATGAGCGTCGCCTCTATCCAGACGCCCCCTTCCGGCTTTATCTTCACTTCAGCCAATAAGTGGCGCCTCTTTATTTTTCTCTTCTCATCCATAAGGCCTCCTCGAAAAAGGGTCCCTTATTTTTAAACATACTATTGATAAAAAGGGAATCTTTTTTTAAGGGGTCTTATTTTTCACGGGAGGGCGGGGTTAGGGGAATTTGATCTTACCCTGCTCTATCGCGCTTTTTACGGCCTTAAGGAGCCCAGCGAGAGAAAAAGGCTTTTGTATGTAATTAAAGCCCCTCTCCGCGAGGGTGGTCCATTGTTCTGTCTTTAAAAAGCCGCTTGTAATGAGGACCCCTGTGCCGGGCCTCGCTGAAAGGATGGCGTCCGCGAGTTCAAACCCGCTTTT
>JAUSLB010000209.1 GCA_030646655.1 Deltaproteobacteria bacterium
TCCCTTGCTACAATAGAGTCCTCAGCCGCGTTCGGGATTCCCTTCAACCCGAGCCGGGTAGCCACCGCCCCCTCGTTCATAACTCCTGCGCCTGCGATCTTCGGGTCCTCTGTATGGCTTATTACGGGCATGCTGAATATCTTTGAATACTCAAGCGCCCTCCTCATAAGGCCGCCGTCGGTTACAGGCACTCCGTCGTCGGATATCGCCACGCACCCGGCTGATTTAAGCTCGGCCATCTCCGTAAGGCTCTCGCCCTTCTGAGCGCGGCTCAATGCGCCTACAGGCAATACTGCGCACCCGCAGTCCTGCGCCTTCCTTAAGATATAGCGCGTTACAGACTCGTTATCGTTTACAGGCTCGGTATTCGCCATGCACAGGATTGTGGTAAACCCTCCCGCGAGCGCGGCCTGAGCCCCTGTTTGTATCGTCTCCTTGTACTCAAACCCCGGCTCACGCAGATGTGCATGGGCGTCGATCAGCCCCGGGATAACGAGCAGGCCGTTCGCCTCTATAAGCTCAAGGCCCGGGCTGCCGGGGACAAGCTCAGTGGTGTCGCTCTGGGCGGGCTTTACGGACGCTACTCTGCCTGCCATCACATAGATATTGTATATGCCGTCTATATTGGTTGACGGGTCGATAAGGCGCCCGTTCCTTATGACAAGCCTCGTCATCTCGCTTCCTCCCGCGCGGCCCCGAGCAGGAGATAGAATATCGCCATCCGAACTGCCACCCCGTTCGTCACCTGATCGAGTATCAGCGAATAAGGCCCGTCAGCCACTTCGGATGAGATCTCGACGCCTCTATTTATGGGGCCGGGGTGCAATATTATAACATCCTCTTTAGCCTTTTTTAGCTTCGCCTCATCGAGGCCGTAGACCATCGAATACTCCCTTACAGTAGGGAAGAAGGACTCTTTTTGCCTTTCGAGCTGGATCCTCAGCATCATTATTACATCCGCGCCCCGCAGGGCCGTATCCATATCTGTAGTTGCCCTGCACCCGAGGCCCTCAATCCCCGCTGGCATCATTGTCGGAGGCCCGGCTACCATTACCTCCGCCCCGAGCTTTGTGAAGCCGTATATGTTCGAGCGAGCGACCCTTGAGTGCGCGATGTCGCCGATTATCGCTATCTTTAAGCCCGCGATCTTGCCTTTCCTCTCCCTTACCGTGAGCATATCGAGGAGCGCCTGGCTCGGGTGCTCGTGGGCCCCGTCGCCGGCATTCACCACCGAGCAGCCTACGTAATTTGCGAGCATGTGGGGGGTGCCTGAGGAGGAGTGCCTTACCACGATGCAGTCGGGCTTCATCGCCTCCAGGTTCTTGGCGGTGTCCTTTAATGTCTCGCCCTTTACCACGGAGCTTGTGGAAACCGAGATATTCACGGCGTCCGCGCTCATCCTCTTGGCGGCTATCTCGAAAGAGGTGCGCGTCCGGGTGGAAGGCTCATAAAAAAGGTTTATGACGGTCTTGCCCCGAAGGGTCGGGACCTTCTTTATCTCCCTTGTCGATACCTCTTTAAAAGATTCGGCCGTAGAGAGTATCAGCTCTATTTCTTCCGCCTTTAAGTCCTCTATGCCGAGGAGGTCTTTACGTTTAAGTCTCATCTTCTGGGATCATCCGGACTTTTCTATTTGCCTTCAACCGCGAAGATTATAACCTCTGTTACGCCGTCGACCTCAAACAGATGCACCTTCACATC
Organism: Deltaproteobacteria bacterium; assembly: GCA_030646655.1. Taxonomy (GTDB): domain Bacteria; phylum Desulfobacterota; class GWC2-55-46; order GWC2-55-46; family GWC2-55-46; genus JACRCL01. The sequence goes on from JAUSLB010000209.1 coordinate 1,702, forward strand.
CTCTTTGGTCGAGGTCGGGATGCTTTTGCCGATGTAGTCCGCCTTTATGGGAAACTCCCTGTGGCCCCTGTCAACGAGTATGGCGAGCTGTATGGCAAGGGGCCTTCCGAAATCCATCAGCGCGTTCATCGCCGCCCTTACCGTGCGGCCCGTAAACAGGACGTCATCGACCATTATGACGACCTTGCCGTCTATCGGGATCGGTATCTCCATCCTTTTTAGCGGCGGCTGGTCTTTTTTTATCCCGAGGTCGTCCCTGTAAAGCGTAGCGTCAACCGCCCCTGCGAAGGGCGCAATCCCCTCTATTTCCTCTATCTTTTTCCGGAGCCTTAAGGCCAAATGATAGCCCCTCGTGGGGATGCCGAGGATAACGAGCTTTTCGGGGTCTTTGTTCCGCTCGAGTATCTCGTGGGCTATCCTTGATAAGGCCCTGTCTATGGATTTCTCGTCAAGAACGACCTTTTTCATCTTACTCGGCCAAAAAAATACCTCCGCGCCCAAAGGAGGCGGAGGCATATTCAGGATTTAATTCAATTATATTCAACTTGTCTCTCCCTTTTTAATCTCGCAGGATTAATTTAAAGGGCGTTTTTTATTTCAGGGCTACCTTAAGACCCCGCTTGTTTCCTTAAGACGCTCATCGACCTCTATATTGAACTTCTGCACCTTCTTGTAACGGTCGAAGAAGTCCATTGTTACGGTATAATGAACCGAGATAGTTATGAACTCCCTGCCCCTTACTATCTCAAGATTGTCCCTGTCGATAGGGACCCCCCATGTCTCCGACTTCATGAGGATGCGCCGGGCAAGCGTCTCATCCGAATACATATGAGCGTTCTTGGCCTCGTCCTCAACCTCGGTCTTGAGCATGTAGAACGCGGCCCAAGGGGGCACGAACTTGAATCCTGCATATAGGACTGAGGCTAAAACGAAAGCCCAGAAAAGGGCCTTGTATGTTATA
>JAUSLB010000218.1 GCA_030646655.1 Deltaproteobacteria bacterium
TTCAGATAGAGCTCGAGGATGCGCCTCTTTGACAGAGAACGCTCGAGCCTCCAGGTGATGACCGCCTCCCGGACCTTCCTTAAGAAAGATTTTTGGGGGGTAAGATATAAGTTCTTCGCGAGCTGCTGGCTTATGGTCGAGCCGCCTGATTTGAATTTCCCGGCCTTTATGTCCTTCTCTATAGCCTTCTGCATAGCCTCGAAGTCAAACCCCTCGTGCGTCCAGAACTTGTCGTCCTCGGCTATTATCACCGCCTTTGCCATATAGGGAGAGACGGAGGAATACCGCACCCAGATATGGGAGACGGTCCTCTTCCTTTTTTTTGCCTTCCACTCGGCCTCCCTGTACTCCATCAGGGATGTCTTTTTGGGGTTCTCCTTTTTCAGCCTTGAGACATTGGGGAAAAGGGCGAGATAGGCTATCAAAAGGGCTATCGCGGCTATCAGCAGGTAAAATATTTTTTTCATTTTAAAAATATATTTATAGGCGGTACTTTCCGGTCCCGCGCTTTTAATAAGTCTAAACTGCCGGCTAACAGGTTGCGGAAAAACCCAAAATTTGTTCAGGCCGACCCATCCGAAGGATGGGTGCCCCGAAAAGCTCCAGATGCGAGGCCCCGCTGAAATAGGGGAGCGAGGAATGAGGCGTATTTTGTATATACGCCGCAATGACGAGCTTTGATGCCAACGAAACAGATGGACTTTTTGAGCAGCCTGCTAATATAAAAGCCCGGGGTTTTCCCGGGCCTTTATATTAGCATCTTTTGACTTGTCGCGGCAAATCCTCTTATCTCAGGTCGCAGATCTGCTCGGCCTTGCCGAAGAACTCCTCTATTAAGGCCCTGCAGTCCTCAACAAGCAGGCCCGATTCCCCTGCCTCGCGCTCCGAGAACTTCGCGCTCCCCCTCGCAGACCGCTTGGCGCCTGCGGCGCATAAAGCGAAAGGCACCGGGTCAGACGTGTGCGTCTTAAGGGAGACCGGCGTCGGGTGGTCGGGCAAAACGAGTATCCTGTACTCGTCGAACTTTTCAATCCCCTTCAAAATCCTGCCCACTATCTCCCTGTCAAAGTCCTCTATGGCCTTCAATTTATCTTTTAAATTACCGTTATGCCCCGCCTCGTCAGGCGCCTCGACATGGACGCAGACGAAGTCCTTTTTCTCAAGCGAGCGCAAGGCATACTCTGCCTTGCCCTTGTAGTTCGTATCTATATAGCCTGTGGCGCCAGGGACCTTTATCACCTCAAGCCCGGCGTATATGCCTATGCCCTTCATCAGGTCAACAGCCGAGATTATCGCGCCCTCTACCCCGAACCTTTCCTTTAAGGTCGGCATCTGAGGGGCTTTTCCCTGCCCCCAGAGCCAGATCGATGTAGCCGGCTTCTTGCCTCCGGCAACCCTCTTCTTATTCACCGGGTGGTCTTTAAGTATCCCCTGCGAGAGATCCATGAGCTTAATCAGCTTTTCCGCGCCGGCGCCTTTGGGGAGGAAATCGTCTATCTTCTTATCGGATATGTCGTGCGGAGGCGTTGTCTTGTGCTTCCCGTCGCCCGCCGTCACCATCAGGTGCCTGTAGCCTGTGCCGGGATAGAACCTTACGCCTTCGCTTATTAAGCTCTTATCAAGCTCAAGGATTATCTCCTTCGCCTCATCCGTAGAGATGTGCCCGGCGCTGTAATCGCTCATAATAACCGCGCCGTCCTTATTCGCAAGCGTCACGAGGTTGCACCTGTAGGCTACATCGTCCGGCGCTAATTTTACCCCTATTGACGCGGCCTCCAAAGGGGCCCTTCCGGAATAATACTTCCTGGGGTCGTAGCCCAGCACGCTTAAATTGGCGACATCGCTGCCCGGGGGAAAGCCTGCGGGGACCGTCTGGAAAAGCCCGAACCTGCCTGTGCCCGCGAGGGAGTCGAGGTTGGGGGTGTCGGCGAACTCAAGCGGGGTCTTGCCATCGAGCTCGTCTATCGCGTTATCCGCCATCCCGTCGCCGATCAATATTATGTATTTCATATTAATACCGCTTCCTGTAAATCCGGTTTCACCCGGAATCGTCCTTGAGCCTTGTTGAATTATCCTATGATTACGTATCTTTGTCAAAAATGCTTCTCTCTTTCCGTAATCGCTCACGGTCAACGGATACGTTCACGGCTTTTTAAAGCCCCATCACCTTGAGTATCTTTTTAATGTCAGCGGGGACCTTCGTAGGCTTGGGCGAGGAGTTTATGGCCGTATCAGGGTCCTTAAGGCCGTGCCCTGTAAGGGTGCATACGACGGTATCCCCGTCGTTCAAGATGCCTTCCTTCTTCATCTTTATGGCGCCGGCGACGCTGGCGGCGGAGGCAGGCTCGCAGAAGACCCCCTCCCTTGAAGCCAGGAGCTTGTACGCCTCAATTATCTCATCGTCAGTCACCAAGTCTATGACCCCGCCGCTCTCTTCCCTTGCCTTTAGAGCGGCCTGCCAGCTCGCGGGGTTGCCGATCTTAATGGCCGTAGCCACGGTACGCGGGTCCGCCACGGGATGGCCGAGCACGATAGGGGCCGCGCCCTCTGCCTGAAAGCCCATCATCTTCGGGAGATTCGAGATTATGTCCTGCTTATAATACTCCTTGTATCCCCTCCAGTATGCCGTGATATTGCCGGCGTTGCCGACAGGGAGAAAATGGAAAGTCGGGGCAAAGCCCAGATGCTCGCAGACCTCGAAGGCCCCTGTCTTCTGCCCTTCGATCCTGAAGGGGTTGATGGAGTTCACCATCTTTACAGGGTAGTTCTTGGTGACTTCTTTTACGATATTAAGCGCGTCGTCGAAGTTGCCCTTTATCTGCAAAACAAGAGCCCCGTGCATCATCGCCTGAGAGAGCTTTCCAAGGGCTATGCCGCCGTCCGGGACAAGCACATAGGCCTTCATCCCCGCCTTCGCGGCGTACGCCGCGGCGGAGGCCGAGGTATTTCCGGTAGAGGCGCATATGACGGCCCTTGTCCCTTCCTCTTTGGCCTTCGATACCGCCATCGTCATGCCCCTGTCCTTGAAGGACCCTGTCGGGTTCAGCCCCTCGTACTTTAAAAGGAGCCTGATGTTGCCGAATATGTCCTTTAGGTTCGTCACCTCTATAAGGGGGGTGTTCCCTTCAAGGAGCGTCGTTATCGCGTCATCGCTTATAGCCGGGAGGAAGTCCCTGAACTCCCTTATGATGCCTGACCACAGGCCTTTCCTAGTTAGCTGCACCGAGGTTCTCCTCAATCCTGATATATACTATCTTATCGTGTATTATGTCCATCTTCTGTATCTCGGCTACCGCGCTCCTTAGCTCCTTCTCATGCGCGTTATGGGTGAGTATCACAAGGGGCACAGCTCCTCCGATCTTCCTGTCCTTCTGGATGACGGATGAGATGCTTATGTTATGCGCCCCGAGGACGCCCGATATCTTTGACAGCGCCCCGGGCTTGTCTATGGCGAGGAACCTTATATAGTAAGGTATCTCGAGGCAGGCTATCTCCCTTATCTTTATGTCCCTCACCGCCTCCTCCGTATAAGCGAGCGGGGTGAGCCTGTTCGAGATGTTCTTCTTTAAATTACGCGCTATGTCCATAATATCCGACACTACCGCGCTCGCCGTGGGCATCATGCCCGCGCCAAGCCCGTAGAGCATGACGGAGCCTACGGCGTTGCCCTTAAGGTGTATCGCGTTATACACCCCGTCAACCGTAGAGAGCGGGTGGGCCGCCGGTATCATGGTCGGGTGTACCCGCGCCTCTATCTCTCCGTCAACGGCCTTTGTGATGGCGAGGAGCTTGATCCTGTAGCCGAACTCTTTGGCGAACTTTATGTCGTGCTGGCTGATGCTGGAGATCCCTTCCGTATAGATGTCGCTTAATTTTATGTAAGTCCCGTACGCGAGGTTGATGAGTATTGCGAGCTTGTGCGCGGTATCTATCCCGTCGACGTCGTAGGAGGGGTCTGCCTCCGCGTAGCCCTTCTCCTGCGCCCTTCTCAGTACATCCTCGAACTTGCCCCCGTCGTTCGTCATCTTGGACAGGATATAATTGGCCGTGCCGTTTATGATCCCGTAAATGGATTCTATCCTGTTCGCTGAAAGCCCCTCGCGTAACGCCCTTATTACCGGGATGCCTCCGCCGACGCTCGCCTCAAAGCCTATATCGACCCCCTTTTCAGCGGCCTTTTCGAATATCTCTTTCCCGTGCGTGGAAAGGAGCGCCTTGTTGGCGGTAACCACATGCTTGCCCCTATCCAGCGCCTCCATTATAAAGGTCTTGGCGATGCCGGTGCCTCCGACGAGCTCTATTACGATCGAGACCTCGGGGTCGTTTATCACATCCATCGCGTCGGTTGTAAGGACGCCGTCCTCGAGCTTAACGCCCCTGTCCCTTGCAATATCCTTGTCAGCGACCCTTTTAAGCACCAGCTCGCAGCCGAGCCTGTCCTTTATAAGATTCGCGTTTTCCTTCAGGACCTTTGCCACGCCCGTGCCTACGGTGCCGAAGCCTATGAGGCCGACATTTATCCTCTGGCCTTTTTTGAAGGTCACGCCTGCTGTATGCCTTTCTGTG
>JAUSLB010000227.1 GCA_030646655.1 Deltaproteobacteria bacterium
GGTTGCGTTTTTCCGCAACCTGCTAAGGGTGGCTTGTCAGATTTTTTTACTGTTTTTTCAAGGCGGAGAAAATGTCCAAAAGAGTAAGCGGCAAGATACTCGTGGTCGATGACGACGAGACGATAAGGGACCTTTGCAGGGAGGTGCTGACCGTCGCGGGCTACGAGGTCGATACCGTCCGGGGGGCTGACGGGCTCTCCATGCTCGGCTCGGGGTACGGACTGGTCATCTCGGATGCGGGCATGCAGGAGCCGGGCGGGCTTGAGTTCTACGCCTCGGCCATGCGCGTCCACCCGCACCTCAAGGGCAGGTTCCTCTTTGTGACCGGGGATCGCTCTCAGCTGAGGCCGCTCGTCTCAAAGGACCTGATATGCCTGCTTAAGCCTTTCAGGATCTCGGAGCTCCTCGGCACTGTCGATTCGATGATGACGAGGCTCCTTGAGGGCTTAAAGGGAAAGGAAGAGACGGGAAAGAGGCAGGAGGAAAGGTTCGAGACATTCGTGGAATGCGACGTCTTTGACAAAGAGGAGGACGGGCATGAGTTCCTTGCCGGCAGGGCCGTTAATCTTTCGCGGCACGGGGTCAGGGTCTTATACGAGGGCGCTCCGCTTAAGATAAAAGAGGTGAGCCTGTTTATGAGCATAAACCGCTTAAGCCTCCACAGAAGGGCGGAGGCGGTCTGGTCGAAGCGCCTCGGGGGCGGATTATGCTCGTCAGGGCTTAAGTTAATTGAGCCTGTGCCCGCCTCCCAGCTCATAATCCTCAGCCGTAAAAGGCGCCTCAAAAAGAGGCAGAGGTCAAATCACGCAAGAAAGGCCCAATTTTAAATATTCAAGGAGGTTACAAATGTTCAAAGACAAGAGCAGGAAAAAATTCATCGGTTTCGGCAGCGAAGAAAAGGTAACGGCCTTTGTGCCTGTAAAAAAGCCGCCCCTCTCCGACGGCTTGCAGCCGAAGTGGCCCCTGCCGTTCCGCGCATCCGAAGGCCGGAACAATAACCCCTCAGGCCGGAAAAGCGGCCCTTGTCCTGTGGAAGATAAGGCCGCAGGAGTGAACGCCAGTCAAGATAAAGCCGCGCCTGCGCCTGAGGCCGCCAGGCCCAAGAGGCGCGTCAGGAAAGATGAGAGGGACGGCAGGGAGAATACCGCGACAGACTCGGTAAAGGTCTATTTCAGCGGCATAAAGAGATTCAACCTCCTTACTTCCGATGAGGAGAAGTACCTCGCAAGGAGGATAGCGAGGGGGGACGCGGTATCGAGGAGGAAGATGATAGAGGCTAATCTAAGGCTTGTTGTGAACATAGCGAAAAGGTATCTCAACAGGGGCCTTCCGCTGCAGGATCTCATAGAGGAAGGCAACATCGGGCTTATAAAAGCGGTCGAGAGGTTCAAGGCGACTAAGGGATGCAAGTTCTGTACTTACGCAACATACTGGATAAGGCATGCTGTCGAGCGCTCTATCGCCAACCAGTCCTCCATAGTGAGGCTCCCCATACACGTGACCGCCGACTTATCGAGGCTGACCCGGGCCAACAGGGAGCTTACGAGGTCTTTAAAGAGGGAGCCGAGCCTCGGCGAGCTGTCGGAAAAGACCGGGCTTTCCGGCAGGTATGTCAAAAAGCTTAATACCATAAGCAAGAAGAGCTACTCGCTTGAGGCGAGCTTCCCGGACGACACCGACCAGTCGCTCCTCGACAGGCTTGAGGACGACAGGTTCCCCACCCCGATGGAGCTAATCGACGAATCGAGAAGGGTGGAGAGGATAAACGGCTGGCTCGGGATGCTCGACGACAACGAGCGGACGATAATAAGGCTCAGGTTCGGGCTTGACGAGGACGAGCCCAAGACCCTTGAGTCCATCGGCAGATCCTTCGGGGTGACGAGGGAGAGGGTGCGCCAGATAGAGGTAAAGGCGCTCGATAAGCTGAAAAAGATAATAAGGCAGTCGGACATCACTTCCTTTGACGCGATATGAGGCGGGCAGGCTTTTAAGGGAGGATATCATTCATGCCGATAAAGACAGCGGTCGCTTTAAGCAACGCGCTTTTCTCCGAGGGCGTAAAGAAACTGCTGGAAGGCTCCGAAGAGATCAGGGTCGTGGAGATCCTCCAGCCCGGGGTAAGCCCTTACAGGGCGATAGAGGCCGTGAAGCCCGATATAATACTCGTTGATTTCACTACCCTCTATAACGTCTTCGGGGACGCGGGCCCGGCCCACAATTTAAGGTTCATCCTCATAGACACATGCTGCGGGGAGGAGAACATCATCTCAGCGATCATCACAAGGGGGCTTAAAGGGGTGCTCATGGGCAACTCCACCGCCTCGCTTTTAAAGAAGGCCATAAGGGCGGTGGCCGGGGGAGAGATCTGGCTCGATAAGCTCAATGTGAAAAACCTCCTTACCGGCCTCCATGCCCTGAAGAAAAACAACAAGGCCGCGCTCTCGGAGAGGGAATGGGGGGTGGTGTCGCTCGTGGGGCAGGGCTACAGGAACAGGGAGATAGCGGAAAAACTCTGCATAAGCGAGCCTACCGTGAAGACCCACCTCCAGAGGATATTCCATAAGCTCGACATTCAGAACAGGCCCCAGCTCATTACATTCGCCATAAAGAACCAGAGCGAACCCCGCCACCCCGTCCTTCAGTAAGGCCCGGCGGGGCTCCTGACATCCGCGAGACCCTTCGCGAAAAGGAAGGGTTAATTTTCACCCGCTCGCCAACCCCGCAGCAAGGCGCGGGGAATGGACGCCCGTGCGTTTTCATTTGACAGCGGAACCCCTGTAATGTAGACTTTTTAAATATTTAAACGGATCCGCCAAAAACATAAAAGGAGAGTTTATTTCGGTGAAACAGGGCGCGGGGACTATCAATGTAATGATAGAGATCCCAAAAGGGTGCAGGAACAAGTACGAGTACGACAAGGAAAAAAAGGTCATAAAGTTCGACCGGATGCTCTTCTCGGCCGTCCACTACCCGAGCGACTACGGGTTTATACCGGAGACCCTTGCGCAGGACGGAGACCCGCTTGACGCCCTCGTTCTTGTCTGGGAGCCCACATTCCCGGGCTGCATGATAGAAGCCAAGCCCGTGGGGCTTTTTAAGATGTGGGACGAGAAAGGGCCTGATGAGAAGATACTTTGCGTGCCGATAGGCGACCCGTTCTGGAACCATTTAAAAAGCTTAAAGGACGTCCCTCCCCACCTCTTAAAGGAGATAGAGCACTTCTTCAGGGTCTATAAGGACCTCGAGGAAAAAAAGACAGGGGTGGAAGGCTGGGAAGACCGCAAATCAGCCATAAGGATCATAAAGGAATCGAGACAGAGATACCGGGAACAGCTTAAAACCCCTCAGCCCTGAAAGCTCAGATGAAGAGAATCTATTTCCCGCTTGCCAATAAGGCGCTTCTCGCCTTTTTCGTGGCGCTCCTGCCTATACTCGCCGTCTTTCCGATCACATACCGCAGCAATAAAAACCATATCGAAAAGCCCGTGCTCGAAGACCTTAGGACGATCGCGGACGAACGGGAGGGCCTTTTCTTCCTCGAATCCAAAAGGAAAGAGATAGCCGGCCTTGCAGACAACGGGATAGTTAAAGAGAAGTAGGCCTGTACTGGCTTGTTTTAAGCTCGGCGCCGCCGAGAGGGGTTAGATGAGTAAGCTTAAGGTGCTGATAGCCGAGGACCTCGAAGACGACGCGCTCCTTCTTTTAATCGAGCTTAAGAACGGCGGCTTCGAGCCCGCCTTTAAGCGGGTCGAGTCGAAAGAGGAGCTTATCTGCGCCCTTAAGGGGCAGGGCTGGGATCTCGTCCTTACGGATTATTCCATGCCCGGAATGAGCGGGCTCGAGGTGCCGAAAATCATCGAGGAGATGGGGCTCGCGATCCCCGTAATAGTGGTGTCCGGGGTTATGGGCGAGGAGTTCGCCGTAGCCGCCATGAAGGCCGGGGCCGGAGACTATATAAGGAAGGGGAGCCTGTCCCGGCTCGTCCCCGCGATAGAGCGGGAACTGAGAGAGGCGCGGGGAAGGAGGGAGCACCGTGAGGCGGTAGGTGCCTTAAAAGAGAGCGAGGAGAGGCTCAGGACGATATTCGAATCCTCGATGGACGGGATGTTCGTCATTGACATGCAGGGCAGGTACCTCGATGTGAACTTCGCCGGGTGCCACATGTTCGGCTACACGAGGGAGGAGATATTATCTTCCGACATAAGCCTGCTAGTCTTCCCGGAGAACTCAGGCAGGATCGAGGAGCATAAGACGCACTGGAGGAAGGGGGCGTACCTGCCAGAGGTGCGGATGCGCAGAAAGGACGGCTCGGAGATATGGGTCGACCTCGCTATAACCCCTTTCAGCGTGGGGGACAAGGATCTCGCCCTCGGCGTCAAGCGCGACATAACCGAGCGCAAGAGCGCTGAAGAGGGCCTAAGGGAGAGCGAGGAGAGGTTCCGCCAGATATTCGAGCAGAGCGAGGACGCGCAGCTTATACTTAGCGGGGAGTGCTCCGTGATAGACTCCAACCCGGCGGCGATCGCGCTCTACGGGTTCTCCGGGGAGGAGATGACGGGGAAGTGCTCGTCCTTCATCGGGTGCTCGTCCTTCCTCGGGGCAGAGTGCGACAAGATAAAAAACGGCATAGGGGGGCGTAAGGGCTTTTCTATCGAGCGCTTCGAGACCTCCAAGAAGGACGGGACGAAGATTACGACCTCCGTCAGGGGGCAGATAATAAGGCTCCGCCGGTGCGACATGGTTTACTTGACTGTCCGGGACATGACCGAGATGATGAGGATGGAGGAGGAAAGAAGGGTCATTCAGGCAAAGCTAATACACGCCAACAAGATGACGTCTTTGGGCACTTTAGCCTCGGGCGTCGCCCACGAGATAAATAACCCGAATAACTTCATACTCTTCAACTCCACCCTTTTAACGGACGCGTGGAAGGACGCGACGATAATACTTGAGGCATACTACCGGGAGGACGGGGACTTCTCCCTCGGAGGGCTTCCCTATTCAGAGATGAGGGAGGTGATACCGGAGCTCCTCTCGGGGATAACCGACGGGTCGAGGAGGATAAAGGGCATAGTGGATAACCTTAAGAACTTCTCAAGGGCGGGAAAGGCGGGCGTCGAAGGGGAGTGCGACGTGAACAGGGCCGTCATGGCCGCGTCCTCGATATTAAGCAACCAGATCTCTAAGTACACCGACAGCTTCCATCTGGCCTGCGCCGAGGACATCCCGCCGATGAGGGGGAACGAGCAGAAGATAGAGCAGGTAATAATAAACCTCATAATAAACGCCCTCCACGCCCTGCCGGACAGGTGCGCCGGGGTGTGGGTATCCACCGGATACGACAGCGACAAGAAGAACATAGAGATAAAGGTAAGGGACGAGGGGATAGGGATGTCAAAGCAGGTGCTCGAAAGGATCACGGAGCCGTTCTTTACGACCAAGACCGACACCGGAGGCACCGGGCTCGGGCTTTCGATATCATATACGATCGTAAAGGAGCACAGGGGCTCGCTTGAGTTCGACTCGGAGCCGGGGAAGGGAACAACCGTCACCATAAAATTACCAGCGCAATCTTAAGGGGCGTTGATATATAATAAACTGATGGATACGCCCTCAATAAAAAAAGGAAGGATAATAATATACAGGCTCTTCGACGCGGCCCTCGAGATAAACCTCGCCCACATCGAGCGGACCGCGAAAGAGGGGACAAAGAGGCTTAAGTTCTCCAAGTACCCCTACATGAAGGCCCTTGAGTTCACGAACCCGCCTCTTTCCTTCGATCTCACCCCTTTCAGCAAGTTCCTCTTCGGAAGTGAAATAAAGGTAAGCGTCATAGCCAAGGCGTACGACTTTGGCGTGCTTTCCATAGCCTTCGACGCCCCTATCCCTGAGGGAGCCTCTTTCGCATTGCTTGAGGAGGTGACAAAGGGGCTCGATATAGACATGACGATAGACGAGAAGGCCCGCGAGTACGCCAAAGAGCTCATGGAAAGCCTCGGGCAGGCCCTGGTGAACCCGGAGCTTAAGGAGGGGTTCACCGAGGACTACATGATCGTCTACATAGAGGAGCTTGAGGGCGGGGTCCAGCCCAAGGGGCTCCTTAGGGTTTACGACCCAACGAGGCTACTTCTTTACGAGGACAGGGATTTAAGCCGGTTCACAAGGCAGGAGACCTTGAGGCACAGTTTCAGCTATTACCCGGACGACCTTATAATAGTGCACATAGACAACGCCTTTATTATAGACCCCTCCGGGAGCTCGGACATGCCGGATATACTGGAGTTCGCTAACGCGCAGATATTCGAGCTGAGATACTATGACAATGTAATAGACAAGGAGCTTAAGTCGATCTACGGCGAGCTTTCGGGGAGGAGGAGGGGGGTGTCTTTTTTCAGGCTTAGGGAGTACGAGAGGCTCGCGAAGAAGATAACCCAGACGGTAACCG
>JAUSLB010000230.1 GCA_030646655.1 Deltaproteobacteria bacterium
TTCCTCGGGATCGCCACTTGGTTCCAGATAAAGGAATACTCCTACGCCCAGCTTAACTTCTACCCTCTGTATGCGGTAGTTGTCACGGTAGGGCTCCTTACGATCTTCTACGCCCTTGCCTTAAACCGCATAGCCAATTTAGTATTCTTCACCTACCTGCAGGTCACTATAGACATCGCTCTCGCTACGGTCATCGTCTATATAACCGGCGGGACGGAGAGCTACCTCCACACCCTATACCCGCTTTCTGTCATAGGCGCGGCGATACTGCTTAGCAAAAGGGGCGGCCTTTACGCGGCTTCCGCCTCCAGCATAGCCTACGGGGTCCTCATAGACATGGACTTTTACAGGATGCTCCCCGCCAAATACAAAGTAATACATTCGATTTCAAACCCCGGCTGGGAGGATGTCTTTACCACGGTTGCGACCAACATCCTCGCCTTCTTCACAATCGCATATCTGACAGGCTATCTCGCCGAGAAGACCCTGAGGGCAGAGAGGGAGCTTGAGGAAAAGGAGATAGATTTTGACAGGCTTGAGGCCTTAAACAGGCAGATAGTGGAGAATATCACAAGCGGCATAATGACGCTGGACGAGCAGTTGAGGATCACATCCTTTAACCGCGAGGCCGAGCTCGTCACGGGCTACACATTAAGGGAGGTTTACTTCAGGGGCGTCAACGAGGTCTTTCCCGACATGATAGCAAAGGACAGCTTCAGTCTGGGCGGGGCGCGGTTCGAAAAAAAGTTCAGGAGAAAGGACGGGGAAGAGCTCCATCTGGGCTTTACGATCTCCGAGGGGCAGGGCGGGGATGTTGACTCCATCGTGATATTTCAGGACCTTACCCAGCTTAAGGCGCTTGAGGAGCAGGTAAGGCGCGATGAGAAGCTAAAGGCGCTCGGAGAGCTCTCCGTAGGCATAGCCCACGAGATAAGGAACCCGCTCGCCTCAATAAGCGGGTCTATTCAGGTCTTGAAGGAAGAGCTGCCGCTTGCGGGGGAGAACAGCAAACTGATGGATATAGTCCTGAGGGAGACGGAGAGGCTTAACGCCCTTATAACCGATTACCTGCTTTTCGCGAGGCCGGCTCAGGAGAAGAGGGATCTCGTAGACATAGGCTCCGTGATAGACGACACCGTCAGGATATTCAGCAACCGCGCCGAGGCCGCGGGGATAATTATAGAGATGGACGCGCCGGGGCGCGTATTGATGCACGGGGACTCTCGCCAGCTCGGACAGGTCTTCTGGAACCTCTTCATAAACTCCGCGCAGGCGATGGAAGGTACAGGCACACTCAGGATCATATCGAGGCTGCGCCCCGGGGGACATAGCGCGCCCGGAGGCGCGCACCAGAACAGCTTCGTGAGCATAAAGGTCGAGGATACCGGCAAAGGCATAAGGCCTGAGCACATCACGAGGATATTCGATCCGTTCTTTTCGACAAAGGACAGCGGCACGGGGCTCGGGCTTGCCATAGTCCACAGGATCATAGAGAGCCACGGAGGCTCGATAGAGGTAAAAAGCAGGCCCGGGAAGGGGACCGCCTTTGAGATAATCCTTCCGGCTGAGGCCGAGGGCGCGTTCAGTTAGCTTTTGGGATATATAAGAAGATGGCGAAGAATAAGATTATCATAGTCGATGACGAAAAGGACATGAGGGACTTTCTTGAGATAATGCTCAGGAAGGAGGGGTATGACGCCGTAGGCATCCTGAGCGCGAAGGAGGCGCTGGACCACTGCAGGGTCAACCCGGTTGACCTCGTGATAAGCGATATAAGGATGCCCGGCATGGGGGGCGTTGAGTTCCTCAAGGCATTGAAGGACCTCGACCCGGAGTCCCTCGTGATAATGATAACGGCGTACGCCTCCGTTGAGACCGCGATAGAGGCGATGAAGGCGGGCGCAATCGATTACATACTTAAGCCCTTCAATAACGACGCCGTCAAGCTGAGCATAAAGAAGGCGTTGAAGCTTAAGAGCCTTGAGAAGGAGAACCGCCTTTTAAAGAAGGACCTGAAGAGCAAGTACAGTTTTTCCAGCATCATCGGGGAGAGCTCGAGGATGAGCGAGATATACGGCTTTATAGGGTCTATCGCCTCGACAAAGGCCAGCGTCTTTATAACCGGGGAGAGCGGCACCGGCAAGGAATTGGTCGCCCGCGCCATACACTACGAGAGCGACAGGAAGGATAAGCCTTTCGTGGCGATAAACTGCGGGGCTATCCCTGAGAACCTTTTGGAGAGCGAGCTCTTCGGCCACCAGAAAGGCTCCTTCACCGGGGCGGTTGCCAACAAGGAGGGCCTGGCCGAGCAGGCGGACGAGGGCACGCTCTTCCTCGATGAGATGACCGAGCTCCCTTTGCACCTTCAGGTAAAGCTCCTGAGGTTCATTCAGGAGAGGAGCTTCAGGAGGGTCGGCGCTAACGCGGATATCTCGGTCGACATCAGGCTGATAGCGGCTTCCAACAGGGATATCGAGGCCGAGGTAAAGGCCGGGCGCTTTAGAGAGGACCTCTTCTACAGGCTTAACGTAATAAGGATAGACCTCCCCCCGTTACGGGAGCGGAAGGAGGACATACCGGCGCTGTCAAGATACTTCATGGAGAAGTACTCCAAGGAGCTCGGCAAAAATATCGGGAGGATCTCCGAAGAGGCGATGAGGCTCCTTGCGGGCTATGATTACTCCGGGAACGTCCGCGAGCTCGAGAACATCATCGAGAGGGCTGTAACCCTTGAGCCGTCAGGCTCGATAACCCCCGAGAGCCTGCCTGAGCACTTAAGGCAGAGGGCTCAGGCAAAGGGGGGCGTAAGGCTTTCCAAAGACCCCGGCATAGTGCCTGACGGTGGCGTTGACCTCGAGAAGACCGTCGAAGAGTTCGAGAAGACTATTATAATGGACGCGTTGAAAAAGACGGGGGGCGTAAAGAAAAAGGCAGCAGAGCTCCTCGGGCTTTCCTTCAGGTCCATGAGGTATAAACTCAGCAAATATGACATCCCCGAGAACTGAGCCCTTAGTCAAGGTATTGGCGGCCGTCCTCTTCGCGGCTCTGTCCGCGCTCATCGTCCTTTCAGCCTACCAGAAGCAGCACTGGGATACCGATATATTCTGGGCCTTAAAGAGCGGGGAGTGGATAGTAGATAACCTTAAGGTCCCTGCCGCAGACCCGTTCTCGTACACATTCGGCGGCATGCCGTGGGTCGATTTCACATGGGGCTTTCAGGTATTGTCTTATCTGTCTTTCCGCTACTTAAGCTGGGCCGGGCTCTTCCTCTTTCAGGTCGCTGTAGTTTCAGCCCTCTTCCTTTTCGTCTTTTGGAATTTAAGGCTCGTCACAAAAAGGCTCTGGCTTGCGCTCCTTATCCTTATCCTCGTCTATGCAGGCGCTCATGCGAGGATATTCATAAGGCCTCACCTGTTCGAGTATTTCTTCGTATCGTTATACCTCCTCTTATTCAACCTCTATGAGGACAGGGGGCGCTCCGTGTGGCTTTTGCTCCTTCTGCCCCTTCAGGTCCTGTGGGTAAACATCCATTCGAGCGCCGTACTCGGCATATTCATCGCCGGCTCTTACGCAATGGGCTCTATAATAGACGAGGCGCGGAAGGGCTCAAGCTTAAAGCTTAAATTCCCAAAAAGGACTTTCAGCCTCCTCATCGCTTCGCTTGCGCTTCCGGCCGCATCGGCGCTGAACCCTTACGGCGTTAAGCTCGTCATATTCCCGTTTATCCACCAGAGCCCCGAGAACAATGACGCCATAAGGCACATAGCCGAGTGGACCAGCCCCCATCTAAAGGAGCTGTTTTTTTATTTTTACCCGTTCCCCCTCGACGCTCTCGCCTTCAAGTTCCTTGCGATAGGGGCTGTAGCCGCGCTTTTGCTGAATTTCAAAAGGATAAAGGCCCGCGACATATTCCTGCTCGCTGCCGCTCTGTACATGGCGATAACCCATGTAAGGTGGGTACCGCTGTTCGTTTTTTTCGCGGGGCCTGTCCTTGCGGCAAACCTCGCGGCAGTGCTCGATTCAAGGGGAAAGGTAAAATTCTTAAGGCCTGCCTCTATACTCTTGACCCTCTTTTTCGCCTTTACCATGCTCTACGATTTCGCATCCAGCCCGGCTCTCAAAGAGGTCAGGGGCCTCGGGCTCAAGAGCGGGATATTTCCCGAAGGCACCGTCAATTTCATGAAAAAAGAGGGCCTAAGGGGCAATATCTACAACGAATATGTCTTCGGCGGATACCTCATATTCCATTACCCGGAGCTGAAGGCTTTCATAGACGGCAGGACCCCGACGGTATATTCGCCGTATTTCTTCTGGACGAGCAGGCTCGTTAACGAGCCTGAGATGTGGAGGAGGCTCACTGAGGAACACGGCATAAATATGGCGCTCGTAAAGATCAAAGACCCCTTCTGCGGCAGGCTCCATGAGGATAAGGACTGGGTAGCGGTGAACTTCGACGACGTCTCTATCCTGTACCTGAAGAGGACAGACGAGTTTAAAGGCGCGATCTCCAAGTGGGGGATGGAGAAGGTCAACGCCTGCTCGAACGATTCGCGATA
>JAUSLB010000236.1 GCA_030646655.1 Deltaproteobacteria bacterium
ATCCTCCTTGACTCCATTACAAGGTTAGCCAGGGCATATAACGCGGTCGTCCCCCCGAGCGGAAAGGTTCTCTCAGGCGGCGTTGACTCTAACGCGCTGCATAAGCCCAAGAGGTTCTTCGGGGCCGCGAGGAATATCGAGGAGGGCGGGAGCTTGACCATCATGGCCACGGCCCTGATCGATACCGGCAGCCGAATGGACGAGGTCATATTCGAGGAGTTCAAGGGAACAGGCAACATGGAGATCGTGCTTGACAGGAAATTGGCCGAGAGAAGGATATTCCCGGCCATAGACCTTAATAAGTCCGGCACAAGGAAAGAAGAGCTGTTGCTGCCTAAAGAGCTGCTTAACAGGATCTGGATACTCAGGAAGGTGCTCCAGCCGCTAAACCCGATAGAGTCGATGGAGTTCCTGCTCGAAAAGATCCAGCACGCGCCCTCGAACAAGGCCTTTTTGGAATCGATGAGCAAATAAAACGGTTATCCGTTTTCAGTAACCCGGCCGGTTATCTGCCCGGTCAGTTATCTGAAAGACCCTCTCTGGCCGGGCTGGCACGGATAGGTTTGATCCGTTATCCTCCGGCGTTTATCGTTTGAATCCCATGGTTCATTTTTTTATCGCACTTAACGGCAACGGGTGGCTGCCAACGCCCTCCTCCGTTGGCCTTACCCGTCCTAAGATCCTGAATTACCGGTATTTTTATCGCTCCACACGGTTACGGTCAATGGCCGCTGTCAAGGCCTGCCTTTTCTCCTTTTTTCCCTTGCACTCAGGATACATAGTTGTTATTATTAACTATTAACCGTTTTTCCCGGGAAGGGTTGAGGCCTGCCTTTTGCCTTTAAGCCTGACCGCGCTTTTTTTTGATATCAAATTACACGGAGGCTTTTACGATGAAGGTAGAAATCCACCCCAAATACGAGGAGACGAAGATACATTGCGCATGCGGCAATGTTATCGTCACCCGCTCCACAAAAAAGGAGATAGCGGTCGAGATATGCTCGAGCTGCCATCCCTTCTTCACGGGAGAGCAGAAGTTCCTTGATACCGCAGGCAAAGTCGAGAAGTTCAGGAAGAAGTACGGGATTAAGGGAGCCTAAGGCCGGTGAAAGAGATTGAAGGTAACCCTCCTCAATTTCACTCCAGAGCCTGAAAAGACGGTCGCAATGGCCGCCCGGCTGTGCTATTCGGACTCCACTATCGAGGAGCTTGAGGCAAAGGTAAAAGGCATCTCCTACGAGAAGTTCCTCGGCAAGATCCTTAAAATGGGGCACACCTCTGTCCTTGAGCACGCATCTTTCACCTTCGGGATAGAGGGCATCTCAAGGGCGACCTCCCACCAGCTCGTCCGCCACAGGCTCGCCTCCTACTCCCAGCAGAGCCAGAGGTACGTAAAATTCTCCAAGCCCGAGTACGTGACCCCTGATTCCATCCGCAGGGACGCGAAGAGGAAGAAGCGCTTTGAGGACGCGGTAAAGTCCGTCTATGATCTCTATCAGGGCCTTGTGGACGAGGGCGTCCCGGCGGAGGACGCGAGGTTCATATTGCCCAACGCCGCCTGCACGAAGATAATTGTCACAATGAACGCGAGGGAGCTGCTGCATTTCTTTAAGCTCCGCTGCTGCGAGAGGGCCCAGTGGGAGATAAGGGAGATGGCGACCCTCATGCTCGCGCAAGCGAATAAAAAAGCCCCCTTTATCTTCAAGGGCGCTGGCCCCTCATGCGTTACAGGGGCCTGCGCAGAGGGCGAGATGACCTGCGGCAGGCCTAAAGAGATAAGGGATAAGTTTAAAAAAATATAAAAGTATTTAATCGGGTGCTCGGCGGAATCCCGCCCTTTTAAGGGCGGGTCAAAGCCGAGCTATATAAAAGGCAATTACCTTGCCGACAATCCCCGCCATTTATGGCGGGGTAATTGAATAACTATGCTGCAGAGACGCCTCGAAGACGTTGAAAAAAGATTTGTCGAGCTTTCCGATCTCCTCTCAAGGCCTGAGGTGATAGGCGATCAGGAATCATACCAGAGGTACGCCAAGGAGCACGCCTCTCTAAGGGATATAGTAGAGGCCTACAGGGAGCTTAAGAAGACCGACAGGGAACTGACCGGGAACAAGGCGATCCTCGAGGGCAAGGACGAGGAGCTTAAAGGCCTCGCCAAGGAAGAGATCCCCGCGCTCCAGAAAAGGAAAGACGACCTCATCTCGGATATAAAGGTCATGCTCCTGCCCAAAGACCCGAATGACGAGAGGAACGTCATACTGGAGATAAGGGCCGGGGCCGGGGGGGACGAGTCCGCCCTTTTCGCGGCCGAGCTCTTCAGGATGTACTCAAGGTACGCCGAGAGGAACCGCTGGAAGGTAGAGGTATTAAGCCATAGCCCGACCGGGCTTAACGGCCTTAAAGAGGTGATAGCGGATATCGAGGGCAAAGGCGCTTACTCCAAGCTAAAGTACGAAAGCGGCGTCCACAGGGTGCAGAGAGTGCCTGAGACCGAGGCCTCCGGCAGGAGGCATACTTCCACCGTGACCGTCGCCGTCATGCCCGAGGCCGAGGATGTCGAGGTAGACGTGAGGATGGAGGACATCAGGGTCGATACCTACCGCTCAGGCGGACACGGCGGGCAGAACGTCAATAAGGTCGAGACGGCCGTGAGGATGACCCATATACCTACAGGGGTTGTCGTCGCCTGTCAGGAAGAAAAGAGCCAGCATAAGAACCGCGCCAAGGCATTAAAGGTCCTTAAGGCCCGGATACTCGATATGAAGATACAGGAGCAGCAGAAAAAGATAGCCCTCGACAGGAAGACTCAGGTCGGCACGGGCGACAGGTCCGAGAAGATAAGGACATACAACTACCCTCAGAACCGGGTCTCCGACCACAGGATCGGGCTTACGCTCCACAGGCTGAACGAGTTCTTGGAAGGCGACTTGAACGAGCTTATAGATAATTTGATAGCGTATTACCAGACAGAGGCCTTAAAGGGCGCTGAGAACACGGTGCCTGCGTGAAGATTTTACTTCGGAAGCGGCGTTAGCAGGCTGTTGAAAAACAGCCTGCTAACGCAATCCACGGATGGATTGCCAAAGTGCGAGACTAAAAAAGTCGAGCAATTTGTAAGATTTGGACGGATTCACTCCGCCAAATCGTGGTTGAAAAAGTCCAGGACAGATTTTTTCAACACCCTATTAGTTATCTATGGATAAGATAGTCATCGAGGGAGGCAACCGCCTCGTAGGCGACGTTCAGGTAAGCGGCGCGAAGAACGCCGTGCTGCCGCTTATGGCCGCGTCCCTCCTCGTGGACGGCTGGAACACCATCACCAATGTCCCGAAGCTGAGGGATATAGAGACCTTCAAGATACTCCTCAGGCACCTCGGCTCGGATATCGAGGCTGACCCGTCTAACGGGACTCTGAAGATAAGGACAAGGGATGTAAAGGCCCCGGAGGCCCCCTACGACCTCGTTAGGACCATGCGCGCCTCTATCCTTGTCCTCGGCCCGCTTTTATCGAGGTTTAAAAGGGCAAGGGTATCTCTGCCCGGCGGGTGCGCCATAGGCGCAAGGCCCGTCGATCTCCACCTGAAGGGCCTTGAGAAGATGGGCGCGGAGATAAATATCGACAGCGGCTATGTGAACGTGAGCGCGGATAGGCTTAAGGGCGCGAAGATTTACTTCGACACGACCACCGTAACAGGCACGGAGAACCTTATGCTCGCGGCGGTGCATGCCGAGGGCACTACGACCCTTGAGAACTCTGCCCTTGAGCCGGAGGTGGTCTGCCTGGCGGATGCCCTGAATAAGATGG
>JAUSLB010000241.1 GCA_030646655.1 Deltaproteobacteria bacterium
GGTTGCGGCTTGAAGCAACCTGCTAAATCCCGCTCCAGCCCGAAGAAATATGCCTTTTGCAGGCTCATTCCACATTCTGCACCTGCTCCCTTATCTTTTCCACCTCTCCCTTCATCTCAATGACCGTCTGGGTTATCTCCACATCGCTCGGCTTGGAGCCGATGGTATTTACTTCCCTTCCTATCTCCTGACACAAAAAATCGAGCCTCTTGCCGATAGGCTCGTTGAACTTAAGGAACCTCCTGAACATATCAAGGTGGCTTTTAAGGCGCGTTATCTCCTCGCTTACATCGGTCCTCTCGGCGAATATAGCGGCCTCAAGAAGGATCCTCGACTCATCGACCCTGTCCTTTACGACCTTCTCAATCTCGTTCTTTAATTTTAGCCTGTAGGCCTCGATGACCTTTGGGGCGATGGCCTCGATGCGGGATAAAAGGCTTCCCACTGTCTCAAGCCTTGAGATCAGGTCCTGCTTTAATGCCGCGCCTTCCTTTATCCTCCACTCCCCTATCTGGTCGAGGGCGAGGCAGAGCGCCCTTCTTACAGGCTCCCAGTCGGCGTCGGAAACAGGCCCTTTCCTCTCAAAGGAGAAGATGTCTTTAAGCCTTAGCAGCGCCCCGACATCCATATCGCCCTTGACCCCGAGTTTTTCATTCAGCTCTGCCGCCGCCTTGATGTAAACTTTAGCGATAGGGAGATTGAGCTTAAGCTCCGGGGTTTCAGAGGAGGTAAGGGAGATGTTTATCTGGAAAGACCCCCTTGAGAACCTCTTTTTGACCTCGTCCCTGATCCTGCTCTCAAAGGGCGAGAAACGCTCGGCCATCCTCAGCGAGATATCGAGGAACCTGTGGTTAAGCGACCTCGCCTCAACGGAATAGAGGTCCCCCACTATCGGAAATTCGTCCCGGCCCCAGCCGGTCATGGACTTAGCCAATTTTAAACCCCTTGCCTGTCTTAACAGGATGCTGAAAAAGTCCGTCCTGGGATTTTTCAGGCACGATTTGGCCGGAGAGCCTCCGTCCAATCCTTACAAATTGCCCGGCTTTTCGGTCTCGCAATTGCACAATCGATTCACAGGACTGGATTGTGGCTGGTAAGGAAACCTACATTTATATGGCTCGCCTTGTCACTTCGTGAGCCCCGAGCATCCAGAGGCGATCCTTCCCCCATATGGGGGATTGCCTCTCAGGTTGCGGCTTGAAGCAACCTGATAAAGGCATCGCGCCTTCGTATCTCTTTTAATATCGGCTTCATTTTAACGCCTTTTTAAGCCCTGCCGTGACCGCCTCCATAAGCTCTTTCGGGCTCAGGGTAGCCGTGCCGACCTTCCCCACGACTACCCCTGCGGCGAAGTTCGCGAGCACGGCCGCCTCTTTAAAGCTCGCCCCTGACGCGAGAGACAGGGCAAGGGTGCCTATCACCGTATCCCCGGCGCCGCTTACGTCGAATACCTCTTTGGCCACGGTCGGGATGTGGGTCTCCGAGTTCGCCTCAAAGAGGCTCATCCCGTTCTCCCCCCTTGTGATAAGGAGGGCCTGACAGCCGAGCTTGTTGAAAAGGGCCTCGCCCGCCCTGTGGAGGCTCTCGCCGTTTTCTATCTCGATGCCTGAGGCCAGCGAGGCCTCTAAATTATTGGGGGTCACTATGGTGACGCCCTTGTAATAATCAAAGTGCTCGACCTTCGGGTCAACGGCTATGTATCTGCCGGCCTTGCGGCACGCATCGTTTGTCTCTTCGACCAAAGTCTTGGTTACGAGCCCCTTCGCGTAGTCAGAGATGACTACGAGGTCTGCCGACTTTATTGCCTTTTTTATGTAGCCCACGACCTTTGCCGTGCTCTCAGGGCCTATCTTATCCTTCCTCTCGCGGTCGAACCTCACGACCTGCTGGCTGTGAGCTATTACGCGCGTCTTAATCGTCGTCGGCCTCTTTGCGTCGACGATTATCCCTTCAGTGGGGATCGATTTTTCCTTTAGCGCGCCTATGAGCTTTTTCCCGTCGTCGTCCCTGCCGATTATGCCTGTTACGAGGGATCTGCCGCCGAGGCTATGGATGTTATTCACTACGTTGGCGCTCCCGCCGAGCAGAAGGCTCTCGGATGTGACTTCAACCACCGGCACAGGGGCTTCAGGCGAGATCCTCCTGACCTTGCCCCAGATGAAGTGGTCCATTATGAGATCCCCTATGACCAGCACCCTGGCGGAGGAGAACCTCGCTATTATCACATTCGCCCTTTTTGGATTAAGGTATCTTCTCATCTATTTAAGCCTGCAATCCTCTATAAGTTGAAGGAACTCGCTTACCGTCTTGTCTATCGGGAAATCCTCAGCCCTTTTCCTTGCCAGCCCCCCTGCCCTTATCCTCTTTCCCTTATCAAGGAACTTACCTATCTTGCCGGCGATCTCGGAAGGGTCAAGGGGGTCTTCGACTATCGCGCCCTCGGCGCCCTCGGTAATGATCTCGGATGCGCCGTTGACCCTCGATGTCACTACCGGCAGGCCCGATGCCATAGCCTCAAGACACGCGTTGCTGAAAGGCTCGTAAATGGAGGGCAGCACGAATATGTCCCCGGCAGGGT
>JAUSLB010000151.1 GCA_030646655.1 Deltaproteobacteria bacterium
TGATGCTTAAGGTAGAGTGCACAAAATGCAACGAGTGGGTACACCTCCCCTTCGATACGGATGTGAAGGAGACCCGGTGCCCGTCCTGCGCCGAGACGATACCCGTGACGGACATCTATGTCTCCTCAGGCTCTTTCCTAATCGCGAGGGACATCCTCGCCAAGAACATCTTCAAGTATAGAAGGCTCCTCCTTGAGGCTGAGAGCGAGGTCTCTGACATAAGAAGAAAAGGCGGGGCGGGCAAGCCCTGCGAGATCTCCTCAAAGACCATTTCCGCCTTCATCTCTAACTTAAAAGAGCTGCTGGACGGGTGCAGGAACAGCTCCAGATTCGAGCTTAAGGACGTGATAGTGAAGTATGCCCTTGCCGATAATTCCCAGACGCATCAGGCGGGCATAGTGAACATAAGCCTGTCCGGGGTCTGCATCGACGTCCGCGGGAGGGCTGATATGGGAAAGCTCTGGAAGGAGATAGTGATACACTTCAGGGAGCCCGGCACAGCCGGCCACTTCCAGCTGAACGGCAAGGTGATGTGGATTAACGGGGCACTCATAGGGGTCAAGTTCGAAAAGGTCGAGCATCAGGACCAGAAGATGCTTAAGGACTATATCCTCGAGAAGACCTCCTGACCTCCCCTTCATGCTTTCCTGCAGAAATCTTTTTGCAAGGCAGCCGTCGTAGGGAACATGGGCGCCGAAGGCAAGAAGACGGACTACACACATAGGCGGCCATGTATCAGAAAAAGACCGCCACTCCCACTTCGGCATGATGGGCTTAAGATATTCGTTTAGGCTTGGAGGAAAAATGAAAAAGGGCTGCGGTGTCGAAGCAGCCCTTTTTCTATCTACGAAGCCCTTTTAAAAGGTTACAAGCTTGTAGCCTATAAGGATAGCGAATGTCAATGCTATCGTTATGATGTCATAGACCCTGCTGAGTTTTTTTATCTGCCTCTCCATTTTTATCCCTCCTCCTTGATTATTTCCTCTTTCCGCCATTATCCTTTTTACAGTTCCATTATACTCACCTGAGATTAATGGATCATTAGAAAAAAGGATTGTTTGATAGCCTGACAAGCCCAAATAGCATTTATTAGCAGGTTACTTCAAGCCGCAACCTGATAGGCAATCCATGGATTGATTGCCAAATTGCGAGACCTAAAAGTCGAGCAATTTGTAAGGATTGGACGGAGGCAGTCCGGCCAATCCGTGGCTGAAAAAGTTCAGGACGGACTTTTTCAGCATCCTGTTAGAAGAGATTTTTCCCGGCAGTGGGTATAAAATCTTTTTTCGCTTTTGCAGGGGGAATTTTTAACAAAAAAGGCGCGATAGTCAGCAGGTTGGTCAACCTGTTGATTTAAAAGGATTTCTGGGGAGAAGCCCTTTACGGATTAGGTCCTGTCGAGCAAGTCCGGCACGAAATAAAAAGGTTCAGGCCGCGAATCTGAACCCGCATAAAGATTTAAGCTGGAGGAGAAACGGTTTATGGCGTATTCTCGGTTATATTCCCGTTCTTTGTCCTCTTAAGTATCCTGTAGAGGGTCTTACGGTCTATCCCGAGGATATCGGCGGCCATGTTCTGGTTGCCGTTGGTGTGCCTTAATATCTGCTCGATATAATTGAGCTTCATCTCCTCAAGCGAGGGGAAGTTTTTTGAGGCGGATGTCTCTAATGTAATTCCATCGACGTTCTCCTGGTATATCTCGCTCGGGATGTCGGAAACGAGGAGGACTTTATTGTTCGTAAGGGCTATGGCCCTCTCCATCACGTTCTCAAGCTGCCTGATATTGCCCGGCCAGTTATAATTCGTCAGCACATCCATAGCCTCTTTTGAGATGCTGTGGATGTCCTTTCTCGTCTTCTTGACTATCTTATGGAAGAAATAGTCGACAAGGAGAGGCACATCCTCGATGTGCTCCCTCAAGGGCGGCAGGTTGATCTTAACGACATGGAGGCGGTAGAATAGGTCCTCCCTGAACTGCTTTGATTTGACAAGGGCCGTTAAATCCCTGTTCGTTGCCGCGAGGAAGCGGACATCGACGGTTAGATTCTGGGTAGAGCCGACCCTCCTTATCTCGTTTTTCTGCAAGACCCTCAGGAGCTTTACCTGCAGGTTAAGGGGCATATCCCCTATCTCATCAAGGAAGCACGTCCCTCCCTTTGCCTCCTCAAAAAGCCCCTTCTTATCAGTAAGCGCGTTCGTGAAGGCCCCTTTTATGTAGCCGAACAATTCGCTTTCAAGCAGGTGCTCCGGGAATGTGGCGCAGTTGATGACGACATAAGGGCCTGAGGCGCGATGCGAGCTGTCGTGTATCGCTCTGGCTATAAGCTCCTTGCCGGTGCCGCTCTCGCCCTGTATGAGCACGGGCACATCGCTGCCGGCGACCCGCGCTATCGTCTTATAGATCTCGAGCATCTTGGGGCTGCTGCCGATTATCGTCCTAAAGGAGAAGTTCTCCCCCGGCGCCGGGCTGGAGGCGCTTTTGCTCGACAGTATCGCCTTCTGCTCAAGGCAGCTCGCCACCTTTAATTTTATCTCGTCTATCTTAAACGGCTTGACGATGTAGTCGTACGCCCCGTTCTGGATCGCCTCTATCGCGGTCTCGAAGGAGCCGAAAGCGGTTATAACGATGGTTATGGTCTGGGGGTTCAGGCGCTTGAAGGCGTGGAGCACATCGAGGCCGGTAAAGTCCGGCATCTTAAGATCCGTTATCACCACATCAAAGGGCTCGGCCTCCCCGAGCTTTACGGCCTCTTTCCCGTGCGTGGCTATGCGGACAAGATAGCCCTCCTTTGTGAGCACCTCTGAGAGGAGCTCAGCCGCCACTATATCGTCGTCCACTACGAGTATCGAGGCCCCTAAAGGCATATCTTTCCTTTTTCAGCGGCCGGAAGGAGCACGGTAAATGCGCTCCCCTCGTTGATCCTGCTCTCGACCATTATAATGCCGTGGTGGTTGTTGACTATCTCCTGAGATATCGCAAGCCCGAGGCCAGTGCCGTGCCCGTGTGCCTTTGTGGTGTAGAAGGGCTTGAATATGTCCACGAGGTAATCCTCCGGGATGCCCCTGCCGTTGTCCCTCACGGCGACCTTTACCCATGGCACCGTGGAGAGT
Source organism: Deltaproteobacteria bacterium (assembly GCA_030646655.1). Taxonomy (GTDB): domain Bacteria; phylum Desulfobacterota; class GWC2-55-46; order GWC2-55-46; family GWC2-55-46; genus JACRCL01. Next base: position 3,112 of record JAUSLB010000151.1, read on the forward strand.
TCCTCTACCGGGAGCAGCGAATTCTCCGGCGGGCCTGATATCTCGCTTGAAATTATAATCGTGCCTTTCTCGGGAGAGGCGTCTATCGCGTTGTCAAGAAGGTTAAGGAAGACCTCCTCGAAGCGGGGCCTTATGCCGTAAACATGGGGCAGGCCGGAGAGAAGCTCCTTTTTCACGATAATCCTCTTTGAGATGATCTCCGGCATCAGGAGTATCGTCACGTCCTCGAGGATCTTGTTGAGGTTGACCATGTCGAAGTTCGCGCCCGGCTGGCGGGTCGTATCAAGGATATTCTGGATAGAGCCTGTTATCCTTTCGAGCTGGGACTGCATTATGTCGAGCCTTCTGGTTATGTCCTTATTGCCTGAAAGGGCCGGCTCCCCGACAAGGAGCTGCAGGTGGCCTGAGATGGAGTGCAGGGGGGTCCCCAATTCGTGCGCGACGGTTGCGGCGAGCTGGCCCACGGCCGCCAGCCTCCTTGAGTGCCCGAGCTTTTTCTGGAAGTTGTATATCGACTGGTTGGCGAAGCTAAGCTCCTCGTTCCTTTTAATGAGTTCCTCTGTTGCGAGCTTGATCTTCTGCCGGAGCTCGTCATTATGCAGGTTTATCTGCTTTAGGAGCGACTCCTTCTCCTCGCTGTTTAGCCTTATCGTCTCTACCATGGAGTTAAAGTGCCCGGTAAGCCTTCCTATCTCGTCGTCTGCCTTCGGCTCTACCTTTACGCCGAGGTTCCCCTTTTTTATCTCCGTTATGGCGGAAAGGAGGTTCTGTATGGGTCTATTGACCATGCGGTCCATCGAGAATATGAGAACGCCTGCTATGAGGGCGATCGATAAGGCCGCGAAGAAAAGCGTAATCTTCCGTTTTGTGGCAAGGAGCGTATCGAAGGCCCCGCTCGATACCTTTATCCCTGTTATGCCGTGTATCGAGCCGTTATAATGGACAGGCGCGATTACATTGCCGTAATTTAAATTATTAACCTCCTCGAAGCTTAAGACCGTCTCGCCCTGCCTTATGGAGGCAAGCTCCCCGGTTGCCGGCTCAAGCGGCGGTATCTTCTCCTTAATCTTTGAGAAGAAGGGCTTTAAGGAGCCGTCGGGGTTAAAGGTATAGATATCGATGCGGACGATATGCGAGCCTATGAACATAAGCCGATCGAGGGTATTGTTAAGGGCCTTAATAATGCGGGCGTCGTCCTTCTGGGCGGGTAAAACGGCAGCGAGGCCCTCCCCGCCTGATGTCTCGGGGATTATCTTGGAGCTGAAATAGAGCATCTTAACGAGGTCGCGGTTCTCGTTCACGCCCTCCGTGCCGGCTGTAGCCATTGCGAGCTCAATCTCTTTTACAATTTTGCCCGCCTCTTCCTTTAAAGCGGCCTCATGGTTCCTCTCCACTATCCTATGCGTATAATAGGTGGAGACGAAGAGTATGAGCAGAAGGGTGGTTATTATGAAAAAAAGGATCTTTACCTTTATTCTCATAGGCCTATTCTAACAGGATGCTGAAAAAGTCCGTCCTGGGATTTTTCAGGCACGATTTGGCCGGACTGCCTCCGTCCAATCCTTACAAATTGCTCGGCTTTTCGGTCTCGCAATTGCACAATCCATTGAAAGG
>JAUSLB010000254.1 GCA_030646655.1 Deltaproteobacteria bacterium
TGAAGGTCGAGACCTCCGCCTCTACCCCGTCGCCCTTTAAGACAAAGGGCGGTTCTCCGGCCTCTTTAATGCTCTTTGCGATATTTTTAAGCTCGGAGAACTCTGGCGAATTGAACAGGTCCCTGTCTATTATCGTATCTACATAAAGGCCGTTCTTTCTCGTAGAGCATCTGATGGAGAATGTCCCGTGCTCAGGGTCTTTCTCTGCTGAGAATTCCGTCACCCGCTCGGGGCCGAAGGACTTTAAATAACTTTTAAGCCCTTCTATGACCTTATTTACCGACGACTGGGACTTAAGCGAATCTATTTCGGATGATTCGCTTAGCACGAGCGCGCCGATTATCTCCGAGTCCTTTCCCCGGCCCTCAAGCCTCTGCAAAGACCTCTTGAACCTCGAGATCCTCTTTAACATGGCGATGAGGTTTTTCCCCTGAATCGGGGCCTTCTTGCCCCTGGGGATCACGGAGAGCCCGTCCTGCGCCTGCTCGAATATGAAGTCCTCGAGCGTGGAATCGTCCTTCAGATACCTTTCTTCCTTCCCCCTCTTGACCTTGAACAGCGGGGGCTTGGCAATATACAGGTGCCCGTTCTCGGCAAGGGACTTCATCTGGCGGTAGAAGAAGGTAAGTAAAAGCGTCCTTATGTGGCTTCCGTCAACGTCCGCGTCCGTCATTATGATTATGCGGTGGTATCTTAGCTTAGCCGGGTTGAAGTCGTCGTTGCCGATCCCGCACCCCAGCGCCATTATTATCGTCCTTATCTCCTCGTTCGACAACACCTTGTCGAAGCGCGCCTTCTCTACATTGAGTATCTTTCCCTTCAGGGGGAGTATGGCCTGAAACCTCCTGTCGCGGCCCTGCTTGGCGCTCCCGCCCGCGGAGTCGCCCTCGACTAAGAATATCTCGCTCAACGCGGGGTTAGTCTCCTGACAGTCGGCGAGCTTGCCCGGCAAGGCGCTTGAGTCGAGCGCGCCTTTTCTCCTTATTATGTCCTTTGCCCTGCGTGCCGCCTCGCGGGCCCTCGCGCCTTCAACCGCCTTCTGGACTATCTTCTTGGCGATCGAGGGGTTCTCCTCCAAGAACGCCGCGAGCTTGTCGTTCACGATCGACTTTACATAGCCCTCTACCTCGGAGTTCCCGAGTTTTGTCTTCGTCTGGCCCTCGAACTGCGGGTTAGGGAGCTTAATGCTGATAACTGCCGTCAAACCCTCCCTTACGTCGTCGCCCTGAAGCGATTCCTTCATGTCCTTAAGCAGGCCCCTCGCGGAGGCGTAGTTATTGACGACCCTCGTAAGGGCTGATTTGAATCCGACCATGTGAGTGCCGCCCTCGGTCGTATTTATGTTGTTGGCGTAGGAGAAGATGTTCTCGTTATAGGAGTCGTTCCACTGCAGGGCCATCTCCATCTGGATCGATTCCTTCTCCCCGGAGATGTAGACGACCTTGTGGATCGGCTCCTTAGACTGGCTTAAATGCTCGACAAAGCTAACGATGCCGCCCTTGTACTGGAACTCGTGGAACTTATCCGCCCTCTCGTCTTTTATCGTTATCTTTATGCCTGCGTTAAGGAAGGATAGTTCCCTCAGCCTCTGGCTCAATGTATCGAAGCTGAACTCGGTCGTCTCGAATATCTCGGAGTCGGGCTTAAAGGTGATGGTGGTGCCGGTCTTTTTGGTCTTGCCCACTACCGTCAGCGGGTTTACGGGCTTTCCGCGCCCGTATCTCTGCTGGAAGACCTGCCCGTCCCTCTTTATCTCTATATCGAGCCATTCTGACAGGAAGTTTACGACGGTAACGCCTACCCCGTGCAAGCCGCCTGATACCTTGTAGGCCTTATTCTCGAATTTACCCCCGGCGTGGAGCTCGGTTAAGACGACCTCCACCGTGGGCTTCTTCTTTTCGGGGTGGAGTTTTACGGGGATGCCGCGGCCGTCGTCAATTGTGGTAACTGAATTGTCGTCGTGGATTATTACATCGATATTTTTGCAGAAACCAGCCAGGGCCTCGTCAATCGAGTTGTCCACTACTTCATAGACAAGATGATGCAGCCCCATCGTACCGGTCGTGCCGATATACATGGCGGGCCTTTTACGCACGGCCTCAAGTCCGCCTAAGACCTTTATCGACTTTTCATCGTAATCGGGCGCGCTTAGGGTATCGATCTCGTCATTTTTCAAGGCTTAAAAGTCCTTTCTTTGAGTTTTTTCCGCAAGTAAAACGGTGCCATAATGGAGATAAGGAAGGGGGAAAACATATCTAAATATAATAGCATACAAGGGGGTGGTTTACCATAAAAAAGTGGGATAAAAAGCCCTTTTTTTCCTGCTGTTTTTAAGGGTTTTTTAAGCCATATGGCATAATATCGGTATGGCTCATAAAGGGGCGGATATCCCCGTAGCCTCAAACCCATTGGGATACATGACAGACCACGCGAGTGAAAACGGGAGATGGCCGGCAATGCTTTATATTTATAGGTGTTTGAAAACAGGGATTTTAGGTAAGGAAAGAAAAACTGGGGTGGACGAGGGGATTTGAACCCCCAGCCCCCGGAGCCACAGTCCGGTGCTCTAACCGTTGAGCTACGCCCACCATGCGGGATCACGCCAAAGGCGCTAATGAATCTAATATTAATAACATATGGAAGGCTAATATGTCAACAGTATAGAGGGTAAAAGGGCGTTTGGGAAGGCATTTTTTTAAAATTATCTAACAGGATGCGGAAAAACGCAACCTGTTAGGCGATCCATGGAAGGATTGCCTAATTGCGAGATCGAAAAGTCGAGCAACCGGCCAAATCGTGGCTAAAAAAGTCCAGGATGGACTTTTTTAGCATCCTGCTAAGTGAAAAATTAAAAAATCTCGTTTCAAAAACCCGGGCATAGGGTGTAGCGGCCATAGGACCATTACAAATAGTCATAACGCCCCTTTCATACAAACCTTTGAATTTCACCCCTCAAAAGAGTTAATATAAGTTTATCTCCCATGCAGATCACTATTCCCATGCAAAAAAGACTCGACGGGGTCATATCCGTCATTTCCAGAGGCGTGCCTGTATTGACCGTCAACGCACGCCTGAGCCGGTATCTCCAATCTGAATTTGATGTCCGGATGAAGGCATCGGGCCTAAGCTCGTGGATGACCCCGCTTATCCTCCCCCTTAACGCATGGCTGTCCGCGCTCTGGGAAGAGCATATGCCGGATGAGCCGCTGCTTAACGGGGCGAGGGCCCAGGCCCTTTGGGAGAGGATAGTATCGGATGACAAGGAACTGCCTGAGGCAGGCCTTTATAGCTCCGGGGCCGCTGGAATGGCGTTCGAGGCCTACAGGCTTATCAAGGAATATGGGGTTAAGCTTCCCGAGGAAATTTACCTTACGAACGAGGCGAAGGCGCTAAAGAGGTGGATAAAAGCCTACGAGCATGAGGTAAAAAGGCTCGGGTTTGCAGACAGGTTCTCCCTGCCTCAAAAGATCGCGGTCCTTATCAAGGCACGGAGGATCCCGGTACCGAAGGAAGTTGCCCTCGCGGGCTTTGATGAGCTTACGCCGTCTGTTGCATCAATAATAGCCTCGCTTAAAGGGAGCGGCGTAAAGGCCTCGTTCTGGCCTGAGGGCGAGGGGGCTAAAGGCAAGGTAAGCGTAAGGGCGTATGGGGATGAGGCGGAAGAAGTCATACAGGCCGCGAGGTGGGTGAGGGGGCTGCCTGAAGGCTCAAAGGCAGGGATAATCGTCCCTGAGCTGAATAGATATAGGGAAATTATAAAGAGGGAGTTTTCAGCAGAGCTCGACCCTGCCTCGGTCCTCCCGTCATCCGGTAAAAAGGCGATATTCAACATCTCGCTCGGCTCATCGCTCTATGACGAGCCTCTCGTAAGATCAGCGCTCGAAATACTCTCAATAGGCGGGGGCAGGGAGGATATAGATAAGCTCGCCTCCGCGTTCAGGCCGCCGTTTTTCCTGAACGAGCGCGACTACTTTACCTTTAGCAGGCTTGACTTAGAGCTTAGGGAAGACAACTGCTTAAGGATAAGCTTATATGAGATAAAAAAGAGGGCGGGCTTTGGCGCGGATCTTAATAAAAGGCTCGAGCTCTGGCTTAAGGGTTTAAAAGAATCGGGCAAAAAGGCCCTGCCGGGCTTTTGGGCGCATAATCTAAGTAAGTTCCTTAAAGACCTCGGCTGGCTTAGTCCTGTAAAATTGAATAGCGCTGAATTTCAGGCGCTTAAGGCGTGGAATTCTCTATTGGAGGGGTTCGCCGCGCTCGACGATATTCTCGGCAAAATCAGCCGCTCAGAGGCGGTATCCCGCCTGAGAGGCATGGCAAGGGATGCCATGCACCAGCCGGAAACGCCTGAGTGCCGCGTTCAGGTCTTAGGCCTCCTTGAGTCGGCAGGGCTATTTTTCGACTACATCTGGCTCCTCGGCTGCCACGAGTTCGCCGTCCCGGCACAGCCCTCTCCAAACCCCTTCATACCGATATTCCTCCAGAAGGAATACAGGCTCCCGCGCTCATCGCACGACAGGGAGCTTTGGTTCGCGAAAGAGGCCCTCGCTAGGATAATGGCGAGCGCCCCTCATATCGAAGTAAGCTTCCCAATGAGGGCCGATGAAAAGGAGCTGAAGGCAAGCCCGCTTTTTAAGGGCTGTGAGGCAACGAGTCCTAATGTTAAAGAAACAAGCAGGCTCAAAGACGCTGTACACGCAGAGTTCAGCCTCGAAGAGATTGAGGAAGGGGATAGAATCCCCGTAACCCCTGAGGAGAAAAAGTCCATAAGGGGCGGGACGTCGATTATAAAGAACCAGTCGATCTGCCCTTTCAAGGCTTTCGCCACGCATAGGCTGAACGCCGGCGGAATAGCCGTCCCTGAGCTCGGTCTCTCGTACGCCAAGAGGGGGACTATCCTCCATACGGCCATGAAGCTGTTCTGGGAGAAGGCCGAGGGCTCCAAAAAACTGAGAGAGATGATAGGGGCCGGGGAGATGGACGGTTACATAAAGGGTATCGCCGGTAAGGCGCTTAAAGGCATAGACCTCTACCCGCTATCGGAAGAGTTTATCGCGATAGAAAGGGAGAGGCTCGAGGCCCTCATCAAAGACTGGGTAGCCCTTGAGCTTGAAAGGGGGCCTTTCAGGGTAAAGGTTACAGAGCTTGAAAAAAAGATTGACGCCGGCGGGCTCATCATAACCGGCAGGATAGACAGGGTCGATGAGGATGAGTCCGGCAGGGAGATTGTCATCGATTATAAGACAGGGGATGTAAAGGCAGACTGGCTCTCTGAAAGGCCTGAAGAGCCACAGCTGTTCATCTATAGCGTTACGGGGAAATACGACGCCATCTCTTTTGCGAGGGTAGCGCCCGGGGAGTGCAGGTTCGTCGGGGTCTCCCGCAGCGACCTTCTTCCGGGGGTAAAGGGGGTCGAGGGGAATGAGGATAAGTTCAAGGGCATGGAATGGGAAAGGCTGATGGATTTCTGGAGGTCGGTTATTGAAGGGCTCGGCAGGGACTTCATTGAAGGGGTTTGCGCAATAGACCCCGCTCAAACTAAAAATCAGCCCCCTTGCGGGAGGTGCGGGCTTACGACCCTTTGCAGGATAGACGAGATCGAATCAGGTTCCGACGGAGATGAGAATTGAAGCCGATAACTGACGGGCTTGAGAGGGGATTGGCCATAGAGCCGGGGTCTTCCTTTATCGTTCAGGCGCCGGCCGGGTCAGGCAAGACCGAGCTGCTCATGCAGAGGTTCTTAAGGCTCCTTTCCATCGTAGAAAGGCCGGAGGAGATACTCGCCCTCACCTTTACGAGAAAGGCCGCCGGGGAGATGCAGAGCCGCATCATCGGCGCGATAGAGAATGCGAAGGCGGGCACGGAGGCTGCCGAGCCGCACGAGAAAAAGACGCTCGAATTGGCGAAAAAGGCTCTGGAGGCGGACAATATTCGCGGATGGGGGCTGCTCGATAACCCCGGAAGGCTTAAGGTACAGACCATAGATTCGTTCTGCGCCTCCCTTGTCAGGCTTACCCCGCTGCTTTCAGGGGTCGGGGTCCTGCCGGAGATAAGCGAAAAACCTGATGAGCTGTATGTTGAAGCCGCAAGGAGGACTATCGAGCTGGTCGAAGGGGGCGGCGAAGAGGCGGCCACCGTAAAGAACGCCCTTAGGCACCTCGATAACTCAGTTGCCGCGCTTACCTACAGGCTCGTAGAGATGCTGAAGAGGCGGGACCAGTGGAAGAGGCATGTAGAGAGGGGGGATGAGGGCTTAAGGGGGCTTCTCGAAGGCTCGCTTAAGAGGCTCGTCGGCCATAAGCTGAGAGAGGTTGAAAAGGCATTCCCGAAAAGGATTGCTTCTCGGCTCATTGATTCGGCAAGGTATTCCGCTTCTAATTTGGGGTCCAACCCCGGACACCC
>JAUSLB010000255.1 GCA_030646655.1 Deltaproteobacteria bacterium
TAATAGGCGGTCGGGCTTTCATCTATCTTAAGGCTCTCCTCAAAACCCGTTGCGGATTTGCCGAAGTTCCTCTCCCTGAAGTACTTGCCTGATTTTATGAGTAGCTCCGTAAGCCTGTCTTTCCTCTCCTGCGGCGAAAGATTTGCGTACGGGTTTGAGACCGCGTCCGTCAGTATGCCCTCGGGATAAGGAGAGTCGAGCACCTTCGATATCGAAAACCCCCCTTTAAGCCTCATCTCATCTATATTGACGCTCCCGAGATAGTTCCTGTCGAGCTGGGGCGAGCTCCCGACGGAAGAGGCGTTCAAGGCATTGGCATGGATGTTATTGCCGGAGACCTCGGGCGTTGAGTTTGTTATAACGACCCCGGTACTGTTCTGCGTAATCTCATTACCTGAAAGCGACGGTCTGGAGCTGTCTATCCTTACGCCCTCGTTATTGCGCCAGACCGTAGTCCCGGTGATATCCGGGGAAGGCATCCCCTCGGCAATAACCCCGACGGCGTTATACTCGATAATGGAATCGGAAATATTAGTCCCGCTGTTCTTTATCGAGACCGCCTTTTCAGCCCCGCTCACCCTTATCTTTTTAAGCCTGCCATGCCCGCCCTCGATATTAATGCCTGCCCACTTGACCTCAGGGGATTCAGGGAGGAACTCTACCCAGCCGTCCTCCGTGCCTTCGGCAACGATGGAGCCGGGGACATTTAAGGACGCGTCCTTGCTGAAATATATTTTTGTGTCAGGCTCTATCGTAAGCGTAACCCCGCTATCTACGATAAGCCCTCCTTTTACCAGATATGCGCCTGAATAAAGGGTCGTATCCTTGCTGATACGGCCCTCAAGGGTTATGATATCCCTGCCCTTCAATACGAGCTTCACAGGCTCGGACCTCGCGCTAACGTTACCGGCCGCGTCAATCGCCTCGACCCTGTAGTAATACACCTCCTTTTGGCCGGCCTTCTGGTCGGCGAACCGGGCCTCCTCGGTAAAGCCGGCGTCCTCGTACTCGGAGATAGGCTTCTTGCCCCTTAAGACTTTATAGCCCTTAAGGTCAGGGGCGTCCACGCCCTTCCACGAAAGCTCGATCCTGTCAGGGAACGCCCTGCCCTTAAGCTCGGCTACAGGAGGCGGCGGGGTGGTGTCTATGGTAAAGAAGCCGCTTATGTCGTGCCACTCGGACTCTTCGCCTGAAGGCCTCCTTAAGTAAGCGATCAGAGAAGAGTCCTTTACATCGTCCCCGGGCATTACCGTATATTCGCCTATGTATTCGCCGTTAGACGCCTCCTTCATCGAGGCCGCCTTTTTAATCCCGCCTATCTCGAAGAGGGCTATGAGGCCCTCCTCGCCCTCCATCGCGGCCTTTATGGTCTTTCCCTTGCCGAAGGGCCCTTCCTTTGCGTTCGATAGGACATTTTTTATTAGGGGCTTCTGCTCCGCCTTCATGCCTTCAGGCGATGGTATCTTCTCATTTAGCTTCCAGCCGAGCTCGTTTATGACCCTTATCTGCTGTATATCCCTTAAATTCATGGCTGTTGAAACGAGCGTCATAACAGCGCCCACAGGAGACAGCGGCACGCCTCCTTCGTGAAATCTCGCGTCCTGTTTTACCCTCAAGAGCTCTTTTCCTGTCTTGGCATCAACCATCCAGACCTCTGCCTCGGCGCCTATCTGCGAGTAGGCGACCGCAAAGACCTTTTTGAAATCCGTGACCTTCCCGTATAAGAGCCCGTCAGCGCCTACGGCCTCGGCCACCTCCTTGGGCGGGAGCTCAAAGACCGTCTTTCCGGTGGATTTCTCAAGCTTGGCAATCTTCTCATCGACTACGGAGACCTCGATATCCCTGTAGGGCTTTGAGCTGAAGTGGTTGTAAAAGCTCCTCCTTACCTGATCCGCCACGCCGGGCTCAACGGTAGCGTTAGTAAATGGAAGGACCGCTACGACCTTTGGGTATCTTCCCAATGCAAGCCCCTCGTCCTTTTTGGCCGCCTGTTGGGCAGAGCAGCCGTAGAGGATAATCAGGACGACCCATAAAGCGGGGAGGTAAACCCTTTTGAGCATAGGACCCCCTTTTAGTAGAAAGCCGTCTGAGTAAAAAAAGACAGCCATGTCTTGTGAGGGTTTAGATCAAAGCCTAAGAGGCGGAGTTGACGAGGTGAAACGCTAAGCAGGAAGTCTACAAATCTCAAGAGTTCAGGCCACCCTCAAATTTACGATAGCATATCACAACCAAGCTATCGTAAGGAAATCCAAAATAACGGGGCTGAAAAGGCGGGGGACGCGATAAAAAAAAGCCCCGGGGTCCGCCCCGGGGCTTTTAAAAGAGCTTTTATCTTCTGCTAAAAATTAACCCTTATAAGGTCGATTGACTCTATCTCTTCTACCTTGTTTATCTTTTCATCGAAGAACTTTTCCTTCTTGACCGTAGGCATATTGAAGGTGACCCTGCCGTCCTCGACCTCTGCACCAGCCCTCTCCACGACCCCGCTTGTGGCAAGCCCGTAAGCCGCGCCCACGAGTATGCCTATCCCCGCGCCTGTCGGTATATAGCTTAAGTGGTCATCAGGGTTCTCTGTAAGGAGGAGCACCGCTGTGCCGAGGAGCGCGCCTATCAGGCCGCCGTAGAGGGAATCGTTCAAGGTCCTCTGCATGGAGTCTTCAGCCATTACGGCGCGGGCCGAGAGCGCAAAGAAGAACGTAAAGGCGAGGAAAACGGCTAAACCCTTTTTAATCCTTTGCATTTATGTAGGATCTCCGGGACTGGATTTTTGGAAAAAAAAAGAGCCTAATCATATTACCTTTTTTACATGATATTTGTCAAGTAAAATTGCCTTTTTTCCGTTTTTACGGATATAATTGAGCATATGCCAAGGCTATTATTCCTTATATTACTCATCCCCTCTCTTCTATCCGCCCAAGAACTGACGGGAAAAGATATAATAAAAAAGATGGACGGGCTTATGCGCGGAGAGACCAGCCAAGGGCTCTACGAGATGACCATAACTACCCCGAACTGGGAGAGGACGCTCCGCTTAAGGGCTTGGGAGCAATCGAGGGAGAAGACCTTTATCCGGATACTCGCGCCCCTTAAGGAAAGGGGCACGGCCACCTTAAGGATAGGCTACGAGATGTGGAACTACCTGCCAAGCGTGGAGAGGGTCATTAAGATCCCGCCCTCAATGATGCTGCAATCATGGATGGGGAGCGACTTTACGAACGACGACCTCGTAAAAGAGTCCTCTGTCGTGAACGACTATGTCCACGCAAACCTCGGAAAAGAGGCGATTGACGGCGTTACGGCGTACAGGGTAGAGGCCCTCCCCAAGGAAGACGCCCCTGTAGTATGGGGTAAGATAATCTTCTGGGTCAGGGTAAAAGGCTTCGTGCCCCTGAGGGAAGAGTTCTACGACGAAAGGGGAGAGCTTATAAGGGTATTGACATTCTCGGAAGTAAAGGAGCTGGGCGGCAGGACTATCCCGGCGAGGTGGGAGATGGCCTCTGTGAAAAAGAAGGGTAGGAGGACGGTCTTCAGGATACTCGACGTCGAGTTCGACAAGGATATCCCGGAGAGCGTTTTCACGCACGGCAATATGAGGGCTAAAGAGATAGAGAGGAGATGACCGTGGCAGGGCCGGTGATAGACGAGGGCGGGCTCATCATAAAGCTTGCGTGGAGGAATATCTGGAGGAACCTAAGGAGGACGCTTATCACCTTATCCGCGGTCTCCTTCGGGCTCGCTTCCATTATCGTATTCAACGGCTTTACCGACGGCTTCCACACCCAGTGGATAGCGAATTACGTAAGGGCCTATACAGGCCACATACAGATACACGGCAAGGGCTATCGCGACGACCCCGACCTGTCGAAGGCGATAGACCCGGCGCCGATACTTTCGATCTTAAAAGCCATGCCTGAGGTCGAGTACGCCGCAACGAGGATAGAGTCGGAGGGGCTCGCCTCAACAGCGGAGAACTCGGCAGGCGTCCTTATAAAAGGCGTCGATCTCGTAAACGAGAATAACATCACCCGGATAAGCGAGCGGGTTATTAAAGGCTCGTACCTGAGGCCCGGTGGAAAGGGCGTGTTAATAGGCCACAGGCTCGCGAAGAAGCTCAACGCCGACATAGGGGATAAGATCGTCTTAATGACTCAGGCCGCTGACGGGACTCTCTCGGCAGAGCTTTTCAGGGTCGAGGGGATATTTAAGATCGGCGCTATCGATTTCGACTCATCGGTCGCCCTTATAACCAAAGGGGATTCAGGGCGTTTTACAGCCATAGGAGACAAGGTCACCGAGATAGCCGTCCTTTTAAAGAGGCCGGAGGACGTTATACCGGTAACAGACGCCTTAAGGCAGAGGCTTGAGCCCGGAGGGTTAGAGGTCTTCGGGTGGCAGGAGCTTATGCCCGCGCTTACTGAGATGATAGAACTCGATGACGTTTTCATGTATGTTATACTCGCCATAGTCCTTGTGGTGGTCGCCTTCGGGATATTGAATACGATGCTTATGTCGATAATGGAAAGGACGAGGGAGCTGGGGATAATGATGGCGCTCGGCACAAAGCCGGGCCGTATCGTCGCCCTTGTCCTTACGGAGGCCTTCTTTATCGGCGCCCTTGGGACAGCTACAGGCGTAGGCTTAGGCATAGCCGGCAACGCCCTGATCTCGATAAAGGGCTTCGACCTTTCGAGGTGGGCAGGGGCGATGGAGTTCTTCGCGGCCCTGAACCCTGTCATCTACCCGGAGATACTCTTAAGGAGCGTTACATGGGCGAGCCTTACCATCTTTATTACGGCTATCCTGAGCGCGATCTACCCTGCCCTCAAGGCTTCGAGACTGAAGCCGGTCGAGGCGATACACTTCGTATAAGAGGTCCCGGAATACCCTCTGCCTAAGTGCCTGTTATATCAAAGCTTTCCGGCCTCAGGAAAGGCCTGTAAAACTTGACATACCTATATTACAAGATATACTGAAAACAGGGAGGGGCGATGACGATCACTTTAGGGGTGTACGAGTCCGCTGTTCTTATTATTGCTCTGGCATTTCTGGTACTTGTAATAGCATTGATACCCACGCTCCTCCAGCTAAAAAGGACTATAAAGGCCTTTGAGGAC
>JAUSLB010000261.1 GCA_030646655.1 Deltaproteobacteria bacterium
CCTATCCACATTCCGCTGGTCCATAATACTGAAAAAGGACATAAACATCCCTTACCTGAGGCTCCTCTCGATATATTTCGTAGGCATGTTCTTCAATAACTTCCTCCCCACGATGGTCGGGGGCGATCTCGTAAAGGGGTATTACCTATACAAGCAGACGAAAAAGGGAGACGTGGCGCTCGCCTCTATTTTCATGGACAGGTATTCCGGGTTCGCGGCCCTCATGGTCATAACGGCCATAGCCCTCATCCCCGGATACGCGCTGATAAAGGGCACGGGCCTTCCGGCGTTTTTCGTACTCCTGATAGGCGGATTTCTGGCCATAAGCCTCGTAATCTGGGTAGGGTTCCTCCACAGATGGGCGATGGAGATAATGGCGAAGATACACTTCTACGGGATAAACAAAAAGATAGACACCTTCTATAAGGCGCTCATGAGCTATAAGGCCCACTACGGGATACTCGTTAAGATATTCATCTGCTCCCTGTTCGTGCAGGTAGGGGTTATCGTAGGCTATTACGTGCTCGGAAGGGGCATAGGGGTCACGGTGCCCATTGCGTATTACTTCCTCTTCATACCCCTTGTGAACGCCGTGGCGATGCTGCCGGTATCTTTATCCGGCCTCGGCCTGAGGGAAGGGGCCTTCGTATTCCTCTTTACAAGGGTGGGGGCCAATCAGGAGCAGGCGCTCACGATCTCCCTGATGTGGTTCGTCATAGCCGCGCTCGTAAGCGTCATAGGCGGGATAGAGTATGTGAGGATGGGCGGGAAAAAGGAGATAGCTGTAGAGGGCGACATGGAAGGCAGAGGGCTTTAGGGATTTAAAAAGGAAGATTTTGAACTCTATCGGAGGTTTTCTATGGGCGTTGACAAAGAATTGCTCGATATCCTTGCGTGCCCCAAATGCAAAGGCAGGATAAAACTGAATGAAAAGAAGGACGGCCTTGTCTGCGAGAGGTGCAGGCTCGTATATCCCATAAAGGACGACATCCCGGTAATGCTCATAGACGAGGCGTCCTCGCTTAAGTAGCCCGGCTTAAGAGCGTTACCGGAGATTACGGATAAGGAGCCCCTGAGGCTTTTCTAAATGGAAAAGATTTCCGTTACCATAATAGTCCGTAACGAAGAGGCCCGCATCCGGGACTGCCTGGAGAGCGTCAAGTGGGCGGATGAGATAATAGTCTCCGATTCCGGGAGCACGGACAAGACAGTCGATATCTGCCGCCAGTACGGCGCTACGGTCTCGGTTGACCAGTGGCTCGGTTTCGGCAGGCAGAAGAACCTCTGCGGGGACAGGGCGCGCAGCGGCTGGATACTCAATATAGACGCTGATGAGAGGGTCACGCGGGAACTGAAAAATGAGATCTTCGAGACATTAAAAAAGCCCGGCAAGGCAGGCTTCTATATCCCGAGGAAGAATTTTTTCGGGGACAGGTGGGTTAGAAGGTGCGGGTGGTACCCTGACTACAACTTAAGGCTCTACAGGAAGGACTCAGGCAGGTTCACTGACAGGTTCGTTCACGAATCCGTCGTGGTGAACGGAGCGAAGGGTCACTTAAAGAGTCCGCTCGAGCACCGGACATATAAAGACGTTTCGGACTACCTCGGCAGGATGCAGAGGTACTCGACCCTGGCCGCGCAGGAGATGCTCAATCAGGGCAAAAACGCCGGGATAACGGATATCTTATTACGGCCGCCGTTCACATTTCTTAAGATGTATGTATTAAAGCTCGGATTCCTCGAGGGTACGACAGGGGTCATACTCTCGACCCTTTACGCCTCTTACACGCTCGCCAAGTACGCGAAGCTCTGGGAGATGAAAAAGGGTCTGTCCATCCCGTAATATTTTTTTTAATGAGGGCCCGGTTGAACCTCTTCGAAGGCACGGAAAGGATACTCGTAATTAAGCTGAGGCACATCGGGGATGTGCTTCTTACGGTGCCTGCGATAAGGGCCCTGAAAGAGAACTTCCCGAGGGCAACGGTGTCCGCTCTGGTCAATTCGGGCACTGAGGAGATGCTGACCTTGAACCCCCTTCTGGACGAGGTCATCTGCTTTAAAAGGGAGATAAAGAGGCTCCCTTTAAAGGGGCGGATAAGCGGCGAGGTCGGCTTCGTATCGGACTTAAGAAAAAAGAAGTTCGATATGACCGTTGACTTAACCGGCGGAGACAGGCCGGCCCTGATAGGGTTTCTTACAGGCGCGAAATACAGGCTCGGCTACGAGCCTAAGGGCGGGTTCGCCGGGAAGAGGCTTTTTTATACCCATCTCGCCCATCCACTGAAGGACAGGACCCATACCGTATTAAGGGACCTCGGGGTATTGAGGGGGTTCGGGATCGATACAAGGGATTTAAGCGTAAAGATATACTCCCACCCTGAGGACGACGCCTATGTGCAAAGGATGCTGGAGGCGGAGGGGTTGAAAGGCCCCTATGTCCACGCGCACCCCGCTTCACGGTGGCTCTTCAAATGCTGGACGGACGAGTCCATGGCGTTTGTATTTGATAAGCTTCAGGCAGAAGGCTTAAGGGTCGTAATCACGTCCGGGCCCGAGGAGAAGGAGATGAAGAAGACCGCCTCGATAATAAGCCGGATGAGGTCAAAGCCTGTCGACCTCTCAGGGAAGCTGAGATTGAAGCACCTCGCGGCATTGTCAGGGAAGGCGGCGTTCTTCTTCGGGGTCGATTCAGCCCCCATGCATATAGCCGCGGCATCCGGCGCTAAAGTGGTGAGCATATTCGGCCCGAGCGGGGCGTTTGACTGGGGGCCTTGGGATAACAGGGCCGCGGGTTCAAGAAAAGTGTCCGGCTCTCCTTATCCGCTTAAGAACGGAGTGCAGACATTCGGCTCGAACGTGGTCATACAGATGGACTGGGACTGCATCCCCTGCGGCAAGGACGGGTGCAAGGGGAGCAAGAAGAGCGACTGCCTCGACAAGCTTGAGCCCGAGTTCGTCTGGGAGATAGTAAAAAGGGCAGTAGCGTGAGTTTTCCTTAACAGGTTGCGGAAAGACGCATCCTGTCAGAAGCCGGGGTATCCTTGAAGTCACATCAGCTCGCGGTGCTTAATTTCATGAAAGACCTAAAGCCGGGCAGGCTCTTGGACGCCGGCTCCGGAGGCGATTCGCTGGGCCTGATTTTGAAGGACAAGGGGTTTGATGTGTTCTCTCTCGACCTCTACGAGAAGACCCGGCTCAAGGGCAGGTTCACAAGGGCGGATCTGAACGGGAACCTGCCTTTCGCAAGCGCCTCGTTCGATTACATCCTTTGCTGCGAGTCGTTGCAGTACCTTGAGAACCACGCGGGTCTCTTCAGGGAATTCAGGAGGATACTGAAAGCGGACGGCTCGGCTGTCTTGAGCATCCCGAACGTCTTAAGCGCCAACTCGAGGCTGTATTTCCTCCAGAGGGGGTATTACCCGCATTTCAAGCCCGTAAGGACGATAGACGCGAGCAAGAAATGGGACTCTATCGCTTACCACCCGGTATCTTTCGTGGATATACTCGAGTCCTTAAAGAGGAATAATTTTAAGCTGAAGGCCCTCAAGGCCTCAAGGATGAAGGCCTCAAACCTCCCATTATACCTTTTTTTAAAGGCCCTCTATTCGCTCGGGCTGTTATTCGAGAGCCATAAGGAGAAGGCCGAGCTTCTGCGGCACCTGTCCTCCAGAGAGGTCCTTCTCGGGGACCACCTCGTCATCCATATAGAGCAGAAACGGGCAGCCTGACCATGTTTACTATCCTTCACTCAGAGTCCTCCCTCGGATGGGGCGGTCAGGAAAACAGGACTTTGCACGAGTGCCTGGGGCTGAAAAGCCTCGGGGCGAGGGTTATAGTGCTCTGCAAGCCTGAAAGCAGGCTGAAAGAAAAAGCTCAGGCCTCAGGCCTCGAGGTCAGGACGCACCCGATGAGGTCGAACCGGGACTTAAGGGCAGTAAGGTATGTGATGGGGCTCATTAAGTCCGATAGCGTAGATGTCGTCTCTACCCACAGCGGGGACGATAGCTTCATATGCGCCATAGCCGGCAGGCTTTCTAAGAGAAAGCCCGTTATCGTGAGGACAAGGCACCTGGCCCTGCCGATAACCTCGAAGATTACATATTCGGTCTTCCCGCACGCGGTCGTCACGGTAAGCGATTATGTGAGGAGGTATCTTGTAGAGGACAAGGGCATAGACGGAAAAAAGGTCGTTTCTATACCCACCGGGATAGACCTAAAGAAGTTCAGCCCCGATTCGCAGCAAAGCGGATTAAGAGAGGAGCTCGGGGCAGGGCCCGGAACGCTCATCGTCGGCACGGTAGCGATATTGCGGAGAAAAAAAGGGCACCATGTATTGCTCGATGCCGCGCCGGCCATATTAAAAGAGGCCCCTAATACCCTCTTCGTGTTCGTCGGAGACGGCCCCCAGAAGGAGAATATCGAGGATAAAATAAAAAAACTCGGCATAGGGGGAAATGTAAAACTATTGGGGCTGCGCCCTGATGTGCCTTCGATCTTAAAAGGGCTTGATATAGTCGTCCTGCCCACGCTTCAGGAGGCGCTCGGGACATCGATACTCGAGGCCTCCGCCATGGGAAAGCCAGTAATCTCAACGAAGGTAGGAGGCGTCCCGGAGGTAGTTCGGGACAACTCTACGGGGATCCTCGTTCAGCCTGAAGACCCCGAAGGGCTCGCATGCGCTGTAATAAAGCTTTTGAAGGACAGCGAGCTGAGGGTAAGCATGGGCGAGAGGGGCAGGAAAATGGTCGAGGAGGAGTACTCTACTGAGAAGATGGCCGAGAGATTATACGCGCTCTATTCACGGCTCCTGCAAAAAAGAGCCCACTAATACTTAAGGTAGCCTTAATAGCGAATATGCCTGTACTCCCAGTACTCATGTACCATCATGTAAGCCCGAAAGAGGGCGACATGATAACCGTCACGCCCAGCACCTTCGAGGCGCAGATGCGCCATGTTAAGGACGCTGGCTACAGGGCCCTTACCCTTAACGAGGTTTTGGATTTTATCGGGGGCAGGCTTGAGCTGAAAGAAAAATCGATCGCCGTTACATTCGATGACGGCTACCTTGATAATTATATTTACGCCTTCCCTGCCCTTGAGTCCTGCGGCATTAAGGCCGCCGTCTTTGTGGTAACAGGGTGGCTGGACAGCGCGACAGAGGCGAATTCGGCGATAGATAAAAGGGCGCTCATAGAGGAGTTCAAGAACAGGCCCTTGACTCACAGCGAGGCAAAACAGCTGATAGAGAAGGGGTTTTATAACAGGGCTGTAATAGACTGGGAGATGGCCAAAGAGATGGAGGCAAGCGGCCTTGTCGAGTTCCATTCCCATACGGTCTCGCACAAGAACTGCGACAGGATACCGGATGGGGAGCTTTTAACCGAGCTTAAGGGCTCGAAGGAGGCGCTTGAGGCGCGGTTTAAAAAGCCCTGCTCCTTTCTGTGCTGGCCCAAGGGGCGCTATGACTCAAAGGCGCTCGATATGGCGAAGGAGGCCGGCTATAAGGGCGTCATTACGACCAAGCTCGGGGTCGTTAAACAAGGGAGCGACCCTTTCGCCATAGAGCGGATAGTGGTCAAGGACAGCCTCCAATGGTTCAAGGCGAGGCTTAAGGTTTACACAAGCCCGCTCCTGTCCGAGATCTATCTGAAGGTGAAAAAGCCATGAGGCTTGCCCCGCTCGATAGCTGTATCTATCTTTACCTGAAGGCTTTAAAGGCGCTCGATAAACGGCAGACTGACTTAAGATACCTTAAGCCCGACGAGGTCAAGAACATCCTCGTAGTCTCATCCACCGCCATAGGCGACACGCTCCTTTCCACCCCTGCGATAAGGGCGGTGAGGAGAGGCTACCCAAAGGCGAAGATTGTAGCCCTCTTTAATAAAGGCAATATGGAGCTATTTGAGAATAACCCGAATATAGACGGGATAATCCCGTATCACGGCGGATGGAAGAGGTTCCGCGCAACAATTGACGAGCTAAAGAGGCATAGCTTTGACCTCGCCCTAATCTTTCACGGAAATGAGCCTCAGGCTACGCCCTTGTGCTATTTAGGCGGGGCGCGGTTCATAATTAAATTGCCGAATAACAGCAGGTTCAGTTTTCTCTTGTCGAACAGGGAGCCTGTAGTCTCTTGGGATTCCCTCGGCCACGGCATAGAGGCCCGCCTAAAGGTAGCCGGGCTCGCCGGGTGCGCCCCGCAGGGAGAGCGCATGGAACTTTTTATTGATAAAGAGGGCGAATCTAAGGTAGAAGAATTATTAGGGGGCTGGGGCTTAAAAGAAGGCGTCCTTATCGGCCTTCAGCCGGGCGCGTCAACCTTAAGCAGGCAGTGGTTCCCGGAGCGTTTTATCGAGCTTGGAAAAAGGCTCGTAGATAACGGGCACAAGGTCATACTTACCGGCTCCCCTGAAGAGGCCGCTCTGTGCGGGAAGATCGCTGAAGGCATCGGGGGCGGGGCCTTTGTAGCGGCGGAAAGATTGAACCTGAAGGCCGTCCCTGCGCTCATTAAAAGGCTGAGCGCCTTCGTTACAGGAGACACGGGGCCCATGCACATAGCCATAACGGTCGGCACGCCGGTCGTAGCGCTCTACGCCGTGGCTGACGCGAGGAAGACCGGCCCTCTTTACGACAGGCAAAGGCACAGGGTCATACAGAAGGACAGGACGTGCGAGCCGTGCTCCCTTAAGAAGTGCAGGTACCAGAAGTGCATGGAGAATATTTCAGCGGATGAGGTCTTCAACGCTGTTATGGATGTCTTAGGGAAGAGAGCTGGTCGAGTTTAATGAAGATATTCGGCTTAGAGGCGAGAAAGCCTTTCCCCGCAAAGGTCACTGTAGATATTAACACGCAGTGCAACGCGAAGTGCGTCATATGCCCTTATCCGCAGATACGCACGGAGTTAAAGCACGGGGTCATGGAGTGGGGCCTGTACCAAAAGATAACAGATGACTATGCGAATATCTGCTATTCGAACAGGATTATGGGCGAGCTCAGCTACTGCAACATGAGCGAGCCTACCCTGGTCCCTAATCTGCCGGAATTTATAAAGTATGCCCGGGATAAGGGTTGCTTTACCATCTACTTCAATACTAACGGCTCGAACCTTAAGCCTAAGCTAATAGACACCTTTATAAAAGAAAAGACATATCCGGCGATACACCTCAACATAATGGTATTCTCCGAGGAGCGGTATCAGAAGATAATGGGCCTTGATTTCGACCTGCTAAAGGAAAATCTTCAATACCTCCTTAAAAAATACCCTCACAGCCTTATTGACATAGGTTTTTTTACGCCTCTTATGACAGCCGATGAGGTTGGCGCGGCAAAGGAGTTTTTTAAAAATACTAAAGCCGTCCTCCACCTCGCCAAGGATATAAGCGACAGGGCGAGCAATGTCTATCTGCCGCAGGGTTTAGCCTCGGCAGGCATTCCAAAGCCGAAAAAAAGGCTCCTCGCCTGCTCGAAGAACCGGCCTATCCACCGGATGCACATAAATTACGACGGCAGGGCTTACCTATGCGATCAGGATATGAGGCTTGAGACCGACTTCGGCAATGTTAGGGATAACACGATCGAGGAGGTCTGGAACGGCAAAAAGATAATGGACGCGCTCGATATAATCTACGGCAAGTCGGATGCGGGGGAGGAAAGGCTGCCGTGCTTCAAATGCGAGTACAGCGTGGATGACGAGAATATTAAGATACTGAAAGGCCCTTCGGACTACAAGCCGAGAAAACTATTCGGCCCTCTTAAGAGGTGGGTTGTCAAAAAGGGCTGGGCGGTTATAAAGAAACGGGGCAGATTGGCGCTCTCATGAGCAACAGGTATAATATCGCGATCGTCGGAACGGGGCGGATAATAAAAGCACACGTGAGCGCCATAAAGGAAATACCCTGCTTTAATATCGCGGGCGTCTATGGGAGGGACTTTTCAAGGGCAAAGGATACAGCCTTTGGGCTCGGCTTAAAGGCATTTAAGGAATATGATGAGATACTGAATGACCCTGAGGTCCATGTCGTAGATATAGCAAATTCGAGCGACCTGCACGCCCAATACGGGATAGAGGCCGCGAAACACAGGAAGAACCTTATTATCGA
>JAUSLB010000264.1 GCA_030646655.1 Deltaproteobacteria bacterium
ATCCTAATGTCTCCTGAAAAACCGTTATCGTAGACCGTTGACCGTGAAACAATAGAAGTCAACCGCCGGAAAAATCTATCGCGCCTTCGCCTTGATGCCGTCCCCGAATACCCTCGGCCTCGTGTGCTTATTAAGGAGCGGCACGAAGGCGTTCATGAAGAGTATCGAGTACATGACCCCCTCAGGCAGACCCCCGAAAAGCCTTATTACAACGGCTAAAATCCCGCCGACTACCGCGAATATCCATTGGCCCGGCGCGGTCGTGGGCGATGTGACCATGTCTGTGACCATGAACCACGCCCCGAGCATGGCGCCTCCTGCAAAGAGGTGGAATAAGGGGCTCGGGTATTTCGCAGGGTTAATGAACCAGAATATCGCCGAGAAAGCCGCCATGCTCCCCAAGTATCCGAGCGGGAGCTTCCAGTTGATATACCCTTTATAGCGTAGATACAGCCCGCCTATTAATATGGCTATGACCGAAGTCTCTCCGAGCGAGCCGGAGACGTTGCCGAAAAACAGGTCCGTTAAAGGGGCAAACTTGGCCTCGAACTTCATCATGGCAAGGGGGGTAGCGGCTGATACCGCGTCAACAACCTTTGCTACGGTGCGGGGCTCAACCCATGTGGTCATAAGTACCGGGTATGTCGCCATCAAAAACGCCCTTCCAAGGAGCGCCGGGTTAAAGATGTTATAGCCTATGCCGCCGAAGAGCTGTTTACCTATGCCTATGGCGAATACGGAGCCGAGCACCGCCCCGAATATGGGGAAGCCCGAAGGAAGCGTCAGGGCAAGGAGGATACCGGTTATGATGGCGCTGCCGTCGTAGATCTTTACAGGCTTTTTCCTGTACCTCTGGAAGGCCCATTCCGTAAGCATGCACGCGCCTACACAGACGAGTATAAGAAGGAGCGCCCTTAACCCGAAGAAATAAACGGATGCGGCCATCGCGGGAATAAGCGCGGCTATGACCGTGTGCATTATCTTGGGTATCGACTCCGTGTCGAGGAAGTGGGGCGAGGAGGATACTATAAGCCTCTCGGGCTTTGCCACGCCCTCGCTGCCTTCAGGTGTCTTTACCTCTGTATTCTCCAAGGTCTTATCCATCGGGTTATTTAAGCTACCTCTAAAAATTGTTCTTTTTCCTGACCTCTGCGTCAGGGCGAAAATAAAAATGCTCACATATTCACATATATGCTGCGCTTTTTATTTCCACCCTTCCTTGACTTCAGAAAAAATTCCTAATTTTTAGAGGCAGCCATAAGAGATCATTTGGTGACTGACTTGGCGGCTTCCTGCCTCACCTTTAATTTGCCTATCCTTATCCACTGTAATAGAGGCCTCTTTGACGGGCATACGTATGAGCAACATCCGCACTCTATGCAGCTTACGCCCTGCCAGTCCTTGAACTCCGGTAATCTATGCGCCCTGCCGTAGTCGCCGAGCTTATAGGGCATAAGCGCCATGGGGCACGCCTCTACGCATCTGGCGCATTTTATGCAGGGCTCGTAAGGCGCCGATTTTATAGAGCCTGACGAGATTACGGTAATGCCCGATGTCCCCTTTACAACAGGGACATTGAGGGTCGACTGGGCTATCCCCATCATCGGGCCGCCGTTCAAGACCTCTATCTCGCCCCCGTCCGCGGTTATTCCGCCGCACTGGCTCAATACCTCTTCAAAGCTCGTGCCTATGCGGACCTTCAGGTTCCTCGGCTCCTTTACGCCGTTGCCGCTTATAGTGACTATCCTCTCTATCAGGGGCTTTTTGCAGGCAAGGGCCTCGTAAACAGCCGCGGCGGTGCCGACGTTATTCACGATGACGCCCACATCGAGCGGGAGCTTCCCGGACGGTACCTTCCTTCCGAGCGCCGCGTATATCAGCATCTTTTCAGCGCCCTGAGGGTACTTCGCCTCAAGGACGATTATCCGTATCTCAGGCACGCCGTTGAGCGATTCCTTAATGGCCTTTATGGCCTCGGGCTTGTTCTCTTCTATGCCTACGAACCCCTTAGGCGCGCCTACGGCCTTCATTAAGGCCTTCAGCCCCCAGACGACCTTCTCGGGCTCTTCAGCCATTATCCTGTGGTCGGCTGTAAGGTACGGCTCGCACTCGCAGCCGTTTAAGATTACGGCCTCTATGGTCTTGCCCTTCGGAGGGGCGAGCTTTACTGAAGTGGGGAATGCCGCGCCTCCCATGCCGACTATCCCGGCCTCCCTTATCGCCTCCCGTATGCCTTCTGAGGTAAACGAGCTTAAATCGGGTTTCCCTGCGCCCGCCTCCCAGTCCTTGATAGCGCCGTCACCCTCTATAATGACGGACAACACCCTTATCCCCCCGGGATGCTGGGCAAGCTCGATGTCCTTGACCTTCCCGCTGATGCTCGCGTGCACAGGGGCGGAGACAAAGGCCTTTACATCGCCTATCTTCTGGCCCTCATGCACGAGGTCGCCCTTCTTAACGAGCGGCTCGCATGGCGCTCCGGCGTGCTGCTGTAACGGTATTGTTACGGTCTTTGGCAGGGCCGCGCACTCAACCCTTTTGGCGGCTGTAAGCTCTTTATAATAGGCGGGGTGGATGCCCCGTTCGAATGTCTTATGGCCCATAAAATTGAATAATGTGAGGAAATTGATACTATTTTAAGGGGGGCCCGGTCAAGCTTTCTTATTTTTCTTGTTTTTCTTGTCTTTTCTTATAAGGCGGCAATAAAAAAACCGCCATGACAAAGAAGGCAGTTCTTAAGACTGCTCTTTTTGCCCAGACGGTCGACAGGTCACCTTATATCTTCCGCTCCCCGGTGGTAACCACCTTGATTCCGTCAGTTGCGAAAGAAGTCCTCTATTTATCTTAATTTAAATCCATTTACCTTGTCAAGAGATTTATAACAATCGTACCCGCAATCACATTACCCCCCTGAAAAAATCCCTTATAAAATAGAAAAAACAGAGGAGTATGCCTATAAGCACAAGGATTACGCTCAAGGCTACTATCGGTATTACCGACTCTTGAGAGGCCTCGAGGCCCAGCGCGGGCGTCCTAAAGCCCATTATTATCCACGCAAGCGGGTAAAATATCCCTCCTGTGCCGAGGCAGGCGGAGGCAAAGGTCTTTACATTCGCCGGAGCGGCGGAAAAGGCGAATAAGAAAGATACTACGATGGATAAGAGCCCGAGCCCCATAGCATGGAGGTGTCCCCTCACGAGCCTCTCGTGCGCGGCTTCCATTATAGGGTCTTCGTGCATGTTTAAGCTGTGCGCCTCAGCTTTAACGCCGCCGTTGGCTTCATGCCCATTGGCGCTCCCGTGCTCGCGGCTTAGCTTCGCCTTCTCAGGGCTTAAATGGCGTTCGTGTCCGGATGACGAACGCTCGGGGCTTATAACGAACTTGTCCTGAAGCGTGGCCCTTTCGCTCTGGCTTAAGCTCATGTGTATCCGCTCGTGGTTCACGGTAATATAGGCGGCCCAGAATATCCCGAACACAAGGCCTATGAGGCCGAGGAGCAGGCCCAGTATAACGGGGCGTAGCGAAAATTTCATACCCGGCTCCTTTATTATTTTTTTTCCTTTCAATTTCAGTTCCCCCTCGGCATCTCCTCGAGGCGCACCCTAA
>JAUSLB010000273.1 GCA_030646655.1 Deltaproteobacteria bacterium
CTTCCGCAGGGCTCTCAATGACGGAGGTGAAATCAAGGCTCGATAAGCTCAGCGACTCCGATCTCCACAGCTTCGCCTCCCAGCTCGACAGCCTGTATCCGGGCGGGGACGCCCTCGCGGCCGTCATAGCCCTCCTTATAATAGTGATCCTCGTCATGATAATACTTAAGTTCTCGAACAAGAAGATCATAATTAAATAGCCGCCTTTTCTTCCGCCCTCCCTCCGGCTTTTGCCGGGAGGGAGGGTCTTTTTTAAGGCCCTCCACCTATCAGGTTGCGGAAAAACGCAACCTGATAGGCAATCCATGGAAGGATTGCCAAATTGAGAGATCGAAAAGTCGAGCAATTTGTAAGATTTGGACGGATTCACTCCGGCCAAATCGTGGCTGAAAAAGTCCAGGATGGACTTTTTCAGCATCCTGCTAATGGATAAACATATAAGGCACTCTCTCTTTCTATCCCTTTTCTTAGCCCTGTCATCTTTATACGGATGCTCCGGTATAAATGGCGGCGCCGTCTTGAAATCGGTCCGCGACAACCCTTCGGAGGGCTCGCTGATAGAAGGCGTCCCTTTCTTTCCTCAGGACAGTCTCATGTGCGGGCCGGCGGCGCTGGCGAGCGTAATCGGCTACTGGGGCCGGGGCACGGATATGGAAGAAGTCGCCAAAGAGGTCTATAATGAAGACCTTAAAGGCACGCTCCCGATAGATATGTTCCTTTACGCCAAGGACAGGGGCTTTGTCGCCGAGTATTATAAAGGCGGGCTTGACGATTTGAAGCAGAGGGTCTCAGCCAAGACCCCTTTAATCATATTCCTTAACCTCGGCTATGATTTTTACCCTGTAGGCCATTACATAGTCGTTACCGGCTATAGCGATAATCTAAAGGCAATAATCGCCCATTCGGGGAAAGAAAAGGACAAGGCCTATGAATACGATGAGCTTCTGAAATACTGGTCAAGGACGGGATTCTCCACGCTCCTTGTAAAGCCGAAAGGGATGTAGTGGGCAGGAAGCTATTTATAGTCGCCGCGGTCTTGTTTTTAACCGCATGCGGCCGGATTATCATCTCATCCGGTAAAAGCCCGCTGTCAGAGGCGGAGAGGCTTAAGCTTGCGTCCATCTACGCCTCAAAAGGAGAGGACGAGCTCGCGTTGAAGGAATACGCCGGTATCCTTGAAGGGAATAAAAAGAGCGCAGGGGCATATTTCGGGATCGGCAACGTGCACCTTAAAAGGAAAAACTACAAAGTGGCTCAGGAAAATTACTTAAAGGCTATCGAGGCTGACCCCGCAAACGGGGTCTTCCGCAATAACCTCGGCTGGGCATACATGGAAGAGGGCGAGATTAAAAAGGCAGAGGATGAGATAAAGGCCGCCCTTAGAATAGACCCTGAGAGGGAGTATATATACTATGACACCCTCGGGGTGATAAAGACAAGGGCCGGGAATTACCCCCATGCCGAAGGGGCATTGCTTGAGGCTGTAAGGAGCGCCCCTCCTTCGGAAGTTACGGGGCTTAAGGAGATTTACGGCCATTTGCTTGAGCTGTATAAGATAAGCGGTCAGGGTGAGAAGGCCGAGGCGCTCGAGGATAAGATAAGGGAAATGGGGCTATGAGGGTAATATACGGGATAAACCCTGTAACGGAGGCGTTAAGGGCTCAGGGCGAGAGGATCGACAGGATATATATTTCAGAGGCAAGGGCCGATAAGGTTATAGAGGAGATTTTAAAGATCGCCAAGGCAAAGGATATAGCGATCTCCAAAGTCCCCCGGCAGGAGATCGAGAAACTGGCGGACACAAAGAACCACCAGGGAGTGGCCGCCAGTTTCTACGGCGAATTTACATACAAGGATATCGATGACCTGATAGAGGTCTGGAAAAAGAGCGATGAGCCCGCTTTCTTCCTTATACTCGATTCCATTCAGGACCCGCAGAATCTGGGCTCGCTTATAAGGGCGGCTGTGGCCTCCGGCGTCCACGGGATAATCATCCCGAAGGACAGGGCTACTGAGGTGACACCTTCTGTTGTAAAGGCGTCGGCGGGGGCTACCGCCCACGCCCTTATAGCCCGAGAGGTGAACCTTACGAGGGCGATTGAGAGGCTTAAGAAAGAAAATGTCTGGGTAGCGGGGGTCGAGGCCGGGTGCAAGGAGGAAATCTATAGAGCGGACCTTGACAGGGACCTCGCCATGGTAATAGGGAGCGAGGGCAAGGGCATAAGGAGGCTCGTGCTTGAGAACTGCGATTTCTGCGTTTCCATCCCTATGGCAGGCAGGCTCAACTCCTTAAACGCCGCTCAGGCGGGCGCTATCGCCCTATTCGAGGCGCGCAGGCAAAGGCTCTATAAGAGATAGGGTTCTTTTAAAATTGTCATGTAAAATGCCCCCAGCCCCCCTTTAAAGGGGGGCTGGGGATTATTTTTTAGAGGGCAAGGCTAAAGCCTTGCCCTCTTTTTATGATTTTCAGGCGGGAAAAGAATGCCCTTTAGAAGTAAAAAATGATTCCGCTCCCATGTTATGCACGCTTGAGCCCTATCTGCCCTGTTACGAGCGTCTGCGGGGCGCAGGGCTCTTTAAGGTTTTTTAATCAGGTTTGGGATATACTCAGGTAAAAAAGGGAGGCCTTCAGATGCTCGGGCTTATAAAAGAGGCTCAAAAAAAGATTGCGGGCGTTATAACCCACACCCCCCTGATATTCTCATCGTCCCTTTCAAGGATCTACGGGTTTGACTGCTACCTAAAGCTTGAGAACCTCCAGAAGACCGGTTCGTTCAAGGTGAGGGGGGCGTATAATAAGATAAGCTCCCTTACGGATAAGGAGAGATCAAAGGGGGTGGTAGCCGCATCCCTCGGCAACCACGCGCAAGGGGTGGCTTGGGCGTCATCGCTCCTCGGCGTCAGATCGATAATCGTGATGCCCGAGACGACTCCCATCGTAAAGTTCGTTGCCACTAAAAGCTACGGGGCTCAAGTCATCTTCCACGGAAAGTTCTTTGACGAGGCTTATGACCATGCCGCCGCCTTATCGAAGGAAAGGGGCATGGCGTTCATCCCGCCTTTTGACGACGACCTCGTGATGGCGGGACAGGGCACGATAGGGCTTGAGATAATCGCGGCCCTGCCGGACGTTGACGCCGTAATAGTCCCCATAGGCGGGGGCGGGCTCATCTCAGGCATCTCGTCGGCGATAAAAGAGGCCGGCAGCAACGCGGCAATATTCGGGGTAGAGGCAGAGGCGTCAAAGTCCTGCATGGAATCCTTAAAGGCAGGCAGGCCAGTGGATGTCGAGAGGAGGGCGACGCTTGCCGACGGCATAGCCGTCAAGAGGGTGGGGGACAGGACTTTTCCCATTATCAAAAAATACGTAGAGGACGTCGTATCAGTAGGGGAGGAATCCATCGCCGCATCAATCCTTCTCCTCCTTGAGAGAAAAAAGCTGATAGCCGAGGGCGCGGGGGCCGCCCCGCTTGCGGCCATAATGGAAGGGAAGATCCCGAAGATAAGGAAGGGCGTCCTCGTCTTAAGCGGCGGGAATATCGATGTGACCATGCTCGACAGGGTAATAAGGGCCGGGATGCTCAAGGAGGGGAGGATAATGAGAATATCTACCGTGGTTGAGGATTCGCCCGGGTTTTTGGCGAGGCTCGCCGCGGAGATAGCGGATCTGAAGGCTAATATCCTCCACATAATACACCAGAGGGAGGCGATGGATCTCCCTGTGCGCATGATAGGGCTTGAGATAATACTGGAGGTCGAGGGGCGGGAGCACGGGGAAAAGGTCTTTAGAACCCTTGGTGAGAAAGGATATTCGGTAAAGAGGTATCCGGGGTAGCATTTTCAAAATAACAGGGCATAGGCTTAAGCGGTCATCAGATGGAGGGGGCTTGGGGGTGTT
>JAUSLB010000287.1 GCA_030646655.1 Deltaproteobacteria bacterium
CGGTGGCCTTTATCGCCTCTATATCCCTCCACCTCGGCGGGAGATAGAGGAAGCCCGCGGCGCAGAACCTGCAACCCCTTCCGCAACCCCGCTCGACCTCCATCAGGAAGGTGTTCCTGAACTCGGTATCCGGCGTGACGATAAAGCTCTGCGGGACCTCCAGTCCTTCAAGGCCGGGCCTCTTCGCGGCCTTTACCTTTGCCTTAGCGCCTTTCTTTACAATTATCTTTTTGACCTTTGCCCCGTCATACTCAAAATCATATAATGAAGGCACATAAGCCCAGCTTATCGAATCAAAGGCCCTCAATATCTCTTGCTTGGGGCCGCCCTTTAGCTTCCTGTAAACATCTATAACTTCCCCGGTCATCCCTTCGCCCTCGCCGATCAAAAATATGTCGACTATTTCGGCAAGCGGCTCGGGGTTTAGGGATACCGCGATACCCCCGGCTATGACGAGAGGCGGGCAGTCCCCCCTTTCCCCTGCAAATACCGGCACGCGAGCGAGCCCGAATATCTTGGGGATATTGGTATAGTCTTCCTCAAAAGGGAGCGAGAGGGCTATTATATCGAAGTCCTTTACAGGGGTCTGGGACTCGTATGAAAGGAGCGGGGTCGATGTCCTTAAATATTCAGGCAGGTCGTCCTTTCCCGGCAGGAAGGCCCTTTCGCAGACGCAATCGCTGATCTCATTAAAGAGGTGATAGACGGTCTGGAAGCCGAGGTTTGTCATGCCGAGCGAATATGAGTTAGGGTATATGAGGCAGACCCGTGCCTTCCCGCCCGGGTCCTTATAGACAGTCCCCTTTTCCTTTGAAAGGGCCTCTTTAATCTTTTTCTTTAGCTTCCAGATACGGACAGGCCTCCTGCTTAAACACCTCCCCTTTGGAGGAGATAAGGGCGTCAAAATCCGGGGCTTAAATCCCTATAATAGAAAGATTAAGCCACGAAAGACTAAATTATCCCATAGAATCGCGAGGTTTACAAGGAAGGGGCTCAGGGATTTTTAAAAAAAACAGGAAAAGGCTGCCCTTTGCCCTGCGCGGGCATGCGCATAGAAGCATTCCTTAAGGATGCCTTTGCAGCCACATTAATGAACCTCCCCGCAGCAAACTGCGAGGTATCGAAGTCCTCTATGCTGAAAAAGTCTCGAAGCAAGCTTCGGGGAATTGAACCCTCAGTGAGGGATTAAATTTTAGTCTTTTGGGATTCGAAGGTGCTGTAAAAATTTAAAGCTTAAAAACTTAATCCGCCTGTTTCCTTAAAAATGTCGGCGTATCGTACATATCCTCGTCGTCGGCATTGAGGCCGCCGAGTTTGCTTAGCCTCCTTAGCTCGTTGGTCCTCACCTCGTAATTCTTCTCCCGCCTGAATATCGTCGGCACATCGAGCCCGCCTATGATGTCAGCCGGAGGTATGACCTCCTTCGGGGTCCTTACTTCTTCCGCCTTGCCGAAGCCTGTGGCGATTACAGTTACCCGCACCTCATCGCCCATCGAGTCGTCGATGACAGCGCCGAATATAATGTGCGCGTCCTCGTGCGCCTCCTCGCGTATCAGGCTTGATGCCTCGTCAACATCGTGTATGGTCATGTCGGATGAGCCGGTTATATTGATAAGAACCCCTCTGGCGCCATGAATGGATATGTCCTCAAGCAGCGGGGAAGAAATGGCCTTGCGGGCCGCTTCAGAGGCCCTGTTCTCGCCCTTTGCCACGCCGCTGCCCATTAACGCCTGGCCCATCTCGGACATAATAGTCCTCACGTCCGCGAAGTCCACATTCACGAGCCCGGGAACCGTAATAACGTCCGAGATGCCCTTTACGGCCTGAAATAGCACCTCATCCGCCCTCCTGAACGCATCTTTTAAAGAGGTGTTCTTGTTCGCAACCGACAACAGCCTCTGGTTGGGTATGGTAATGACGGTATCGACGACCTCTTTTAGCCTCTTAAGCCCCTCCTCCGCCTGCCTCATCTTCTTACTGCCCTCGAATGCGAAGGGCTTTGTCACGACCGCCACGACGAGCGCGCCGGCGGCCCTTGCGGCCTCTGCTACGACCGGGCCCGCCCCTGTGCCGGTTCCCCCGCCCATGCCCGCTGTAATAAATACCATGTCCGCGCCTTTAATCGCCTCGACGAGATGCTCTTTGCTCTCAAGGGCGGCGTTTTTCCCTACATCCGGGTTCGCGCCCGCCCCGAGCCCTTTGGTAAGGGTGGCGCCGAGCTGGATCTTGATGTTCGCCTTGGATCTTTCCAGCGCCTGGCTGTCGGTATTGGCGGCAAGGAACTCAACCCCTTCCATGCCGCTTTCTATCATCGTATTTACCGCGTTCCCGCCGCAGCCCCCCACGCCTATGACCTTAAGTCTGGCACCGTTGTTAAAGTTATCGTCCATTTCTATTACCATTCAGCACCTCCTTTGTTTTTAGGAATATAACAAGCGGATTCTCTTGTCAACAGCATAATGGGCCCTCAGTGATTTTTTTTAAAAAAATTCCTTCATCCACCCTTTCATCCTCGAAGTGAGCTTATTGAAGATCGTATTCTCGCCCCCCCTCTGGAACTGCGTTACGGAAAGATGCCTGCACCCGTACTGGACCAGCCCGACGCCTGTTGAGTACATCGGGCCCTTTACCACATCCACGAGCCCGGTGATCCCTGTGGGCAGGCCCCTCCTTACGGGGAGGTTGAATACCTGCTCAGCGAGCTCTGTTATCCCGTCCATGGCCGCGCTCCCGCCCGTAAGGACGATGCCGGATGAGATTAGGTTCTCGTAGCCCGACTTCATTATCTCCCTTTTGACCAGCTGGAATATCTCCTCTATCCTCGGCTCGATTATCTCGCAGAGCGTGTACCTCGACACCTTGCGGGAATTGTTCCCGCCCACGTTCGGCACGTCGATCGAGTCGTCCTTTGACACCATCGCCGTCATGGCGCAGCCCCACTGCTTCTTTATCTTCTCGGCCTCGTTCGCGGTCGTCCTGAGGCCCACCGAGATATCGTTCGATACCTGGTTTCCCCCAAGCGAAATTACGGTCGTGTATTTGATCGTGCCGTTGTGATAAAGGGCGATATCCGTAGTGCCTCCCCCTATGTCAACGAGCACTACCCCTATCTCCCTCTCATCGGGGTTTAGGACGGCCTCGCTCGAGGCTATCTGCTGCAGGGCTATATCAGCCACATCGAGGCCCGCCTTGTTAGCGCACTTAACGATATTCTGGGCCGATGTGACGGCCGCGGTAACTATGTGGACCTTCACCTCGAGCCTGATGCCTATCATCCCGAGCGGCTCCTGTATCCCTTCCTGATCATCGACTATATACTCCTGAGGGATCACATGTATTACCTCCCTGTCAGGGGGGATGACCACGGCCTGAGCCGCCTCAATGACCCTGTCTATGTCAGCCTGACTGATCTCCCTGTTTTTGATAGCTATGACGCCGTGGCTGTTGAACGCCTTTATGTGGCCGCCGGCTATGCCGCAGTAGACCCTGTTTATCTCGCAGCCTGCCATGAGCTCGGCCTCTTCCACGGCCTTCCTTATGGAATCGACCGTGCTCTCTATGTTTACGACCACCCCCTTCCTTAATCCCTTCGAGGGGTGGTTCCCTATGCCTATTATCTCAACGCCGTCCTTTGTCTTCTCCCCGACAATGGCGCATATCTTTGTGGTCCCGATATCGAGCCCGACGACGATATTATCCCTTTTTGCCATGAGCCTCACCGCCTTCCTCTACGACATTTGTGTTGAGCCTGATAATTACCGAGCGGGGGGTATTCAGATCCATAGCCTCTACCCCTTCCAATGACCCGCCCCTTGACCTAAGTATCCTCTCAAATGCCGAAAGCTTCTGCTCGAACGAGTCCACCCCCACCTCAAGCCTTATCCCGTCCTCGAGCGTGTAGATGGATAGCCCGAACACGGGGTCAACGTTTATCTCGGATACCTGAGTGATATCGAACCCCTTCCTCTCCGTTAAAGTCCTTATAAGCTTTATGACCCCTTCCTGAAGTCCCTTGCTGTCCTCCCCTATCCCCTCCATGGTAAGCCCGGTCACTACAGGCAGATCGAGGCCGTCTTCCTTTGAGAGCCTTTTAAATACCACGCCGTTTATGTCCATCACATAGAGGCTGTCGAGCTTAACGAACGCCACGGGGTATCTTTCC
Organism: Deltaproteobacteria bacterium; assembly: GCA_030646655.1. Lineage (GTDB taxonomy): Bacteria > Desulfobacterota > GWC2-55-46 > GWC2-55-46 > GWC2-55-46 > JACRCL01. The sequence continues at coordinate 4,163 of JAUSLB010000287.1, forward strand.
CTTACCTCTATGGTGACTGAGCCCGGCAATCTCCTTTTTACCTCCGCCTCCTCTATCCACGGGTTCGACTCAATCGAGCCTATCGAGTCCTTTATCCTGAAAGATAAGATATTCTGCCCCTCTTTGATGCCCGATAATCCCATTACCTCTTCCTTCGAGACCCTGCGGTAGCCTTCTACATTTATATTATGTATGGAAAGATAAGGCGTCGTTATCGCCTGCCGGTATCCCCACCACCCGCAAAAAGAGACGGCAGGAAGGGCGATGGTAGCCAGAGTTATCTTCGTAACCCTGAAAAAAGTCCGCTTGAGCCTCACCCTTAAAGGCTCTTTGAACCTTCTATTCCTCTTCTTCAGCCTTGCGGGGGACGGCCTCACTTATTAAGCCCGGCGCCCAAAAGCATCTTCTCGACAAGCTCCGGGTATTTCATCCCTACTGAGGCCGCTGCCCTCGGAAAAAGGCTCAGCTCCGTCATGCCGGGGATAGTATTCACCTCGAGCACATAGGCAATACCGTCCTTCAGGATGATATCCACCCTTGCAGCACCCTTGCACCCGAGAGCCTCATAGGCAAAGAGGGCCTCCTTTACCACCTTCTTTTCGATCCCCTTCTTTAACGGCGCCGGGACGACGAAGTCCGTAAGCCCCTTGGTGTACTTTGCCCTGTAGTCGTAGAAGCCTTCCTTCGGCCTTATCTCTATTACCGGCAGGGGCTCTGCGTCGAGTATGGCTACGGTCAGCTCCATCCCCTTTATGAAGTCCTCTATCAGGATCCTGCCGCCGTATCTCTCAGCCTCTTTTATGGCGGCGCTGAACCGGGATTTCTTTCTTACTATGCTGACCCCTATGGCGGAGCCCTGCCCGGCGGGCTTCACTATCGCGGGGAGCTTTACGCCTCTCGAATCCCCGTTATAGACCTTAAACCCCGGGGTCGATACCCCGTGGAAATTAAGCAGCTTCTTCGTGGCTATCTTATCCATGCCGATGGACGAGGCAAGGACGCCTGAGCCCGTATATGGTATGCCCATCACCTCAAGGAGGCCCTGAACGCACCCGTCCTCGCCGTAGCGGCCGTGAAGGGCGAGGAACGCCACCTCTATTCCTTCATGCACAAGCCGAAGCGCCAGGTCTTTGCCTGCATCAATGGGGTTAGCGTTATACCCTTTTTCAAGGAGCGCCTTTAATACCGCCCCGCCTGTCTTTAAGGAGATCTCCCTCTCTGCGGAAATACCCCCCATGAGCACGCCTATCTTTTTTTTCTTTAAAACGCTCTTCTTCAAAACTTCCTCAGTCCTCTCCTACTACCTTTATCTCCGGCTCAAGGACTATCCCCGTCCGGCTGTAGACCTTATCCCTGATGAGGGCCATGAGCGATAGCACATCCTTTGCCCTCGCGTGCCCCTTGTTAACTATATAGTTGGCGTGGACCTCGGAGACCTCAGCGTCCCCTGCCCTCTCGCCTTTGAGCCCGGCCTCCTCAATAAGCCTCCCGGCGTAGTTGCCTTCGGGGTTTTTGAATATCGACCCGGCGTTCGGGATGGTCACGGCGCTTGTAGTCTTCCGCCTTTCCCTGAAGTCCTTTATCCGCTCCTTAATCTCCTCGGGTTCGGCTTTTTTAAAGCCCATGTGCGCCCTTATTACTATCGAGCCTTTGGGAAGCTCCGTCCTCCTGTACGCAAATCCTATCTCATTGGCGGGTATGAAGGTCTTCTGGCCCTTTTTGCCTATGACCTCGACGCCCTCCACGATATCCTTCATCTCAGCGCCGTAAGCCCCTGCGTTCATGGTGACCGCGCCTCCTAGCGTGCCGGGTATCCCTGCCGCGAACTCAAGGCCCGAGAGGCCCCTGTCCCTGCACTGGGCGAGGAGCTCTGATAATTTAATCCCCGCGCCCGCTACAGCCTTGCCCTCTTCCTGCCAGAGGACCTCTTTAAAGCCTTCCGACATGTTTATGATTATGCCCCTTATGCCTCCGTCCCTCACGAGCAGGTTTGTCCCTCCCCCGAGGATATAAAAGGGGAAGCCCTTGGATTCCGCAAAGGCGACTATGTCCTTTAGATCCCCTTCGTCCTGCGGGAAGGCCATAACATCCGCAGGCCCGCCGATCTTAAGCGAGGTATATTCAGCCATGGGCACATTGAAAAGCACCTTGCCCTTGAAACGCTGAATGAAAAAGAGCGAATACTGCACGGACGCCTTCTCCTCTTCCTTTCTCTTATGCATCAATTCCTCTTTTTTAAAAGATCGAGAAGCGCTATCCCCGTTTTCCATACATCGCCTGCCCCGAGGGTTATCACCATGTCCCCTGACTCGACTATCTGAGAGAGGCAGGACGGGACCTTACTTGTCGGGCTGTATACTACATCCTTATGGCCGTATCCCTTTATGCCGCCGTAGAGCGCCTCCCCTGTAACGCCCTCTATCTTCTCTTCGCCGGCCGCGTATACATCGGTTATTATGAGCTTATCCGCGTCATTAAAGGCCGATAAGAACTCGTGGAACAGGTCCTTTGTCCTTGAGTACCTGTGGGGCTGGAAGACTACCACTAACCTGTTCGTCCACCCCTTCTTTGCCGCCCTTAAAACCGCCTTAATCTCTTCGGGGTGGTGGCCGTAGTCATCTATGACGGTAATGCCGTTTTGAGCCCCCCTTACATGGAACCTCCTCTCAACGCCCGTAAAGCCCTCGAGGCCGGCCTTGATCTCTTTAAACCCGATATCGAGCTCTCTGGCGACTGTTATTGCCGCAAGGGAGTTATAGACATTGTAAACCCCCGGCAAATTCAGGGTGACATTGCCGAGCTTTTCCTTGTTGCTCCAGACCTCGAACGTTGTCTGCATGCCGTTATGGACTATCTGCCTCGCGTTGGTGTCGGCCTGAGACGAAAGCCCGTAGGAGATGAACCTCCTTGAGATCTTGGGCACGAGCGACTGAATGACCGGGTGGTCGAGGCAGATGATCGCGCACCCGTAGAACGGGACCTTGTTCATGAAGTTGAGGAACGCGGCCTTGACCTCGTCCATGTCGGCGTAATGGTCCATATGCTCCCTGTCGATGTTCGTCACGACCGCTATTGTCGGGGATAATTTAAGGAAGCTCCCGTCGCTCTCATCGGCCTCGGCAACGAGAAAATCCCCTCCCCCGAGCTTCGCGTTCGCGCCCAGGCTGTTGAGCTTTCCGCCTGTGACGATCGTCGGGTCCATATTGGCCGAGGCGAGTATCATCGATACCATCGAGGTGGTGGTGGTCTTGCCGTGCGTGCCCGCTATCGCTATCCCGTATTTCATGCGCATCAGCTCCGAGAGCATCTCCGCCCTCGGTATTATCGGGATCTGCCGGGAAGCGGCCTCCCTTACCTCGGGGTTGTCCTTTTTTACGGCCGATGAATAGACCACGCACTGGGAGCCGATGACGTTTTCTTCCCTGTGGCCGATATATATCGCGGCCCCGAGGCTCTTTAGCCTCCTTGTCACATCGGTCTCAGAGAGGTCCGAGCCTGTCACCTTGTAGCCCATATTGAGCAGCACCTCGGCTATGCCGTTCATGCCGCTCCCGCCTATGCCTATAAAATGGATCTTTTTTATACGGCCCCTGTACACTATCTACCCCTTCTTTAATATTTTAAGGAAGTTATCGGCTATCATCTCAGCGGCCTTGGGCTTTCCGAGCCTGCGGGAATTGTCCCTCATCTTCTTTAATTCCTGCGGGTTGCCGTAAAGCTTCCTTATCGCCTCCGCAAGGGTTGAGCCCGTTAATTTATCCTGCCTGATCATCAGGGCCGCCCCGGCATCCGCAAGGCACTTTGCGTTCACCGTCTGATGGTCGTCGGATGCGAACGGATACGGTATCAGTATCGACGGTATCCCGAGAGCCGTTATCTCCGCTATAGAAGTAGCCCCGGCCCTGCAAACGACCAGATCAGCCGAGTTGTACGCCGCCGACATGTCGTCTATGAACTTATGGGTCTCTACCCTCAAGTTCTTCCTCTTATAAGCCGCTTTTACCGGCTCGAACCCATCCGTGCCCGTCTGATGGACTATCCTTAGCGACCCCCAGACCTCGGTCAGATACTCTATGGCGTCGAGAAAGGCCGCGTTAATGGCCGTAGCGCCCTGACTTCCGCCGAATACGAGGATAGAGAACTTTTCATCGTCAGCCCTCACGTCAGCGTTCTTTAAAATCTCTTTCCTTACAGGGTTCCCCGATAGAACCGTCCTGCCGCCCGGGAAAAACCCCCGCGCCTCCTCAAATGCTATGTAGATCCTGTTTACGGTCTTGCCTAAGACCCTGTTCGTAAGGCCGGGCAGCGCGTTCTGCTCGAGTATCGCCGTCTTAATGCCTAAGAGCCTCGCGGCCATGACGACAGGGGCCGAAGAGTAGCTCCCGCTCCCTATTACCCCGTCAGGCCTTATCGAGCGGAGCCATGTAAGAGCCTCAAAAGTCGATTTTGCGGCCTTTGCCAAAGCCTTCACCCTCTGAAACCCGCTCCTCCTCTTTATGCCCTCTACATTTAGAACCTTAAGAGGATAGCCGTACTTTGGGACGATCCTCTCTTCGAGCCCGCCCCTGCCTCCCATGAAGATTATCTCTATCTGAGGGACCTTCCTTTTAAACTCTTCGGCAAGGGCCAGCGCCGGGAATAGGTGCCCCCCTGTCCCGCCCCCTGCCATTACAAGCCTCACTGTTCCCCTCTTCCTTATAAAAGGCCTTAGGCCTCGTTCTCCTTTATGTAGATATTAAGGAGAATGCCGACCGCCACCATATTAACGACAAGCGATGTGCCGCCGTAGCTTATAAACGGCAGCGGCAGCCCCTTTGTAGGAAGGAGCCCCATGACAACGCCCATGTTTATAACTGCCTGCAGTACAACCATGAAAGTAAGCCCGAGCGCGAGATACCCCCCGTAGAGGTTATTCGCCTTAAAGGACTTTAGGGCTATCTTAGTCCCGCAGTAGAGGAACGCCGCGTAAAAGGCGACGACGAGCATAACCCCAAAAAGCCCGAGCTCCTCGCCTATGACGGACAATATGAAATCAGTATGCGCCTCAGGCAGGAAAAAAAGCTTCTGCCTGCTCTGCCCTAGCCCCACCCCGTCAATGCCCCCCGAGCCGAAGGCCAGGAAGGACTGCACCATCTGGAAGCCCTTGCCCTCAGGGTCTTTCCACGGGTCGAGGTAGATAAATATCCTGTCCATCATGTACCTGAAGTTATGGACTATGTAATAGATAAACGGCACGGCGGAGAGCCCTAAGGCGAGAAGATGCGTCAATCTCGCGCCGGCCACGAAGCTCATTATAAAGACAAGCAGGGCTATCGTAAACGAAGTCCCGAGGTCAGGCTCGAGGACGATAAGCCCGATTATTATCCCCGGGAAGACGATATTGGGGAGTAAGCCCGTTGAGAAGTTCTTTATCCTCTCGGCCTTCGATGACAAGGAGTACGCGAGGAAGAATATTACGGACAGCTTTGCCGGCTCAGAGGGCTGGAAGGCGAGAGGGCCGAGCCTTACCCATCTGCGTGCCCCTCCGGCCGAAAACCCGAGCCCCGGTATGTATATGCAGACAAGGAATATGGCCGCGAGTATCATGACGGGGTAGGCCATCTTACGGTAGATACCGTAAGGGATCTTTGCCGCGGCTATGAGGAGCAGGAGGCCCGCGAAGGCGAAGGTAAGGTGCTTTTTTACGAAGAAGTACTGGTCCCCGTATTTCTTTATCGCCACTATCGAGCTTGTCGAATAGACCATTACGACCCCTATTGCGACGAGGAACAGGGTGGATAAGATAAGGAGCCTGTCTATCTCGCGGAGCCTTATCACAGCGCCTCCACAAAAGATTTAAACCGCTCTCCGCGCTCCTTGTAGCTCTTGAACATATCGAAGCTCGAACACGCGGGGCAAAGGAGCACCACATCCCCTTTTGAAGCCTTTTTGCGCGATAGCCTTACCGCCTCTTCGAGCGAATCCACCAGCACTGTCTCTGTGAGATCTCCGAGCGCCTCTTTTATCTTAAAGCGCGCCTCGCCCAGCAGTACCATTAGCCTGACTTTTTCCTTTATAAGGCTTGAAAGCGCGCTATAGTCCCCGCCCTTGTCCCTGCCGCCTGCTATGAGGATAACCGGCGCGTTCAAACCCCTTAACGCCATCTCGAGCGCGCCGATGTTCGTGCCTTTGGAGTCGTCTATGTATTGCACGCCGTCCAATTCCCTTACGGGCTCCATCCTGTGGCTCAGCCCCTTAAATTCCGAAAGGGTCTTAAGTATAACCTCCCTGTCTACGCCTGAAAGCCTCGATGCGGCTATAACCGACATGATGTTTTCGATATTGTGCAGGCCTTTCAGCCTAAACCCTTTGGTGGGGTAGAGCTCTTTTTTCGTTCCGTTTATAAATGCTATGGAGTCGCCTTCGAGGAAGAGCCCTTCGTTTAAGGCGCCGGAGACCGTAAAGGGCACTAACTTCCCTTTTCCGAAACCCTTCTTTGCGCGCTCCGCTATTACCCTGTCGTTCATGTTTACGATAGCGTAGTCATTCTCTCTTTGATTCTCGAAGAGCCTGAACTTCGTCTCAGCGTAATGGTCAAAGTCCCTGTACCTGTCGAGGTGGTCTTCGGTGATATTAAGGAGTATCCCGATATGGGGGTTAAAGGTATCGGTAGTCTCTAAATGAAAGCTGCTTATCTCAAGGACGCATAAATCAGCCCTCGAATCCCCCTCTATATACTCCACGGCAGGGGTCCCGATATTGCCCCCTACAAAGACCTTTTTCCCGGCGTCCTCAAGGACCTTGCCCAGAAGGGCCGTTGTGGTGGTCTTCCCGTTCGTGCCCGCCACAGCCACTACGGGCGCGTCAATGAACCTGAAGGCGAGCTCTATGTCGCTTATTACCTCTACCCCGCCTTGCCGCGCCTCCTTAAGAAGTGGTATATCGAAAGGCACGCCCGGGCTTACGATAACGATGTCGAAAGATGAGGGCTCAACGGAGCAGTGCCCGCCCGCCTTTACCTCTACGCCCATCTGCGCAAGCCCTTTTGCCTCGGATAATTCTGATATAGGTTTGCTGTCTGTCGCCGTAACAGAGGCCCCGCACCTTTTCAGGAACTTGGCGCTTGAGGCCCCTGTCAGCGCAAGGCCTACTACGAGCGCCCTTTTGCCCGAAAGGGCCTCCATTGCCCTTGAGGTCCTCGGGCTCATCACAGGCTTTTTCATCTCCGCAA
>JAUSLB010000298.1 GCA_030646655.1 Deltaproteobacteria bacterium
TTAGTGCGGGGGAAGGAAGGAATTTTATTATAGTCAAGAACCCCCAGCTCGCCTTCGCCAAACTTATAGACCTCTTCAGGCCCGCGAAGCTCCCCGTGCCCGGCATCCATCCAAAGGCTGAGGTGCATCCCGGGGCGCGGATAGGGAAAGATGCGTCGATACAGGCCTTCGTTGTCGTAGAAGACGGGGCGGATATCGGCGCGCGCTCAATACTCTTCCCGAATGTCTATGTGGGGAGGAACGCGTCCGTCGGAGAGGGCTCTATCCTTTACCCCGGCGTTGCCGTCAGGGAGGACTGCATCGTAGGCAGCCGGGTAATAATCCACTGTAACGCGGTTGTCGGGAGCGACGGGTTCGGCTACGCGAGGGACAAAAAGGCCTACCATAAGATACCCCAGAGGGGCATAGTCAGGATAGGGGACGACTGCGAGATAGGGGCGTGCGCGACTATCGACAGGGCGACCCTCGGAGCTACCGTCATCGGCCGCGGGACAAAGATAGATAACCTCGTCCAGATAGCGCATAATGTACTGGTCGGGGAGGACTCCATCATGGCCGCCCAGACAGGTATAGCCGGGAGCGCGAAAATCGGGAATTGCACCCAGTTCGGCGGGCAGGTCGGCGTTGTCGGCCATATAGAGGTAGGGGATAACGCCATGGTCGGGGCCAAATCGGGCGTAACTAACAGCGTCCCGCAGGGCGCGGCTGTCTCTGGCATACCCGCGATACCGCATGGCGAATGGCTCCGCTCCGCCGCGATCTTCGGGAAGCTCCCGGAGCTGAAAAAGAGGATAGCCGAGCTTGAAAAAAGGGTTAAGGAGCTCGAAGATAATGGAAAAAAATAGCGTTACTGCCGGGAAGATGCATGTCACATCCTTAAAAGGAGGGACTATGATAGATATTAAGGAGATCCAGTCGATTCTTCCGCACAGGTATCCCTTTCTCCTTATTGACAGGATCCTCGAGCTGGATGTAGGCAAATCCGCAAAGGGCCTGAAGAACGTCACCATAAACGAGCCCTTCTTCCTCGGGCACTTCCCGGGCCACCCCATAATGCCGGGCGTGCTCATAATAGAGGCCATGGCGCAGGTGGGGGGCGTGCTCGCCTTTAAGTCGGCCTCGGTAAATAACAAGGTAGTCTATTTCATGGGCATAGACAACGCGCGCTTCAGAAAACCCGTGACGCCGGGGGACGCCCTTGAGCTTACGGTTCATGTGACCAAATGCAGGGGGAGCATATGGGCCTTCAAGGCAGAGGCCCGCGTGGACAATATTCTCGTCGCAGAGGCCGATCTCATGGCCACGATAATGGATAAGTAAATTTAAAAATTTCGAGGCTCGCCTCGTGCTTATAGAAAGGTAGACCTAAAGATGAGAAGGACCCTGAGAAAGGTAAAGGAAACGAAGATCGACCCTACGGCATTCGTCCATCCCACTGCCGAGCTTGACGCCGGGGCTGAGGTCGGGCCTTACTCAGTAATAGGCGAAGGGGTCGTGATAGGCAAAGGCACCAGGATAGGCTCGCATACCGTAATAGAGAAGTGGACTACGATAGGAGAGAACTGCAATATCTTCCAGTTCGTCTCGATAGGCGCCGCCCCGCAGGACTTAGGCTACAAGGGAGAGAAGACCGAGGTCATAATAGGCGACAACAATACCATAAGGGAGTTCGTGACCATCCACAGGGCAACGACAAAGGACAAGGGCAAGACCGTATGCGGCAGTAATAACCTGTTTATGAATTATGTCCACATAGCCCACGACTGCAACCTCGGCGATAACATCATTATGGCGAACTCCGCCACGCTCGGAGGCCATGTGACCATTGAAAGGAATGCCATAGTAGGCGGGCTTGTGGCCATCCACCAGCATGTCCGCGTCGGCGCCTACTGCATAATAGGCGGGGCCTCGGCGGTAAGTAAAGACATCCCGCCCTATGCGATGGCGGTCGGCAACAGGGCGCACCTGTTCGGCCTTAATTCAGTGGGGATACGGAGGCAGGGCTTTTCCAAAAAGGATATAGAGGACATCAAAAGGTCATACACCATATTATTCAGGTCTTCGCTCAATTTAAACGAGGCCTTGGAGGAGCTTAAAAGGGAGCTGCCCGGCTCCACCCACGCAAATAGGTTCATAGAATTTCTAAAGGGCTCCAAAAGGGGCGTTACGCGCGAAAGGACGAAGAGGAAAAGTGAATTTCAGGAAGAGGATTAGGGTCGGAGTCATAGGGGTAGGCTATCTGGGCAAGCTCCACGCGGAAAAATACTCGAAGATACCCGAAGCGGAGCTTGTAGGCGTTACTGATATAGATTCCGGGAGGGCCAAGGAGATAGCCTCTTTGGCAGGGACAAAGGCGTATCCATCTTATAAGGATTTTTTCGGCAAGGTCGATGCCGTAAGCATAGTCACGCCTACGGAGAGCCACGCGAAGGTCGGGCTTGAGTTCCTCTCAAAGGGCATAGACGTATTGATGGAAAAGCCCATAGCCGCGAACCTGCTTGAGGCGGACTCGCTGATAAAAGAGGCCGCCAAGTCAAAAGCCGTCCTTCAGGTAGGGCACCTTGAGAGGTTTAACGCGGCTTTCGCCGAGGCAAAAAAAAGGGTTTCGAGCCCCGCCTATATCGAGGCGCACAGGCTCTCCCCCTTTCCTAACAGAAGTACGGATGTGGACGTGATACTCGACGTGATGATACACGATATCGACATAGTCCTAAGCTTAATGAAATCCGAGGTCGCCGGCATCGAGGCGTCCGGGACGCCGGTCGTCACGGATAAGCTCGATATCTGCAACGCGCGTCTTAAGTTCAAAAACGGCTGTACAGCGAACATAATAGCGAGCAGGGTAGCCAGGGAGAAGGTACGGAGGCTCAATATCGCGCAGAGCGGCTCGCTCATCTCGGTGGATTTCCTGAACCAGCAGCTCTTCATCTCAAAAGTATCGCCCGGAAGGCCCTTTGGGACGATTACGGAAGAAGAGGTGAAGATAACAAAGGGCGATTCACTTTTCGAGGAACTCAGGTCTTTCCTTATATGCTCTAAAGAAAAGGCCGCGCCTATCGTATCGGGCCATGACGGCAGGGCCGCGCTCGAAGTGGCTGAGAGGGTGAGGGAGGCGGCTTTGTTGAAAGGGGCCGGGCTTTCATAGCTTTCCAGCCTGCCGCTATCTAAATATGAATAAAAGGGGCGTATTCATAGTAAGCGGCGAGGAATCCGGGGATCTGCACGGCGCATCCCTCATAATGGCGCTTAAAAAAAAGATCCCTTCCCTTGAGTTCTTCGGCATGGGCGGGCACAGGATGAGGGAGGCCGGGCTAAAGGGTCTTGACTCAAAAGAGGTTTCCGTTGTAGGGCTTGTCGAGGTCATAGAGAAACTGCCCCGGATACTTAAGTCTTTTAAAGAGCTGAAGGCGCTTCTTTTGAGCAGGAGGTTCGAGGCTGTAATCCTGATAGATTTTCCTGACTTTAACATGCGCTTCGCAAAAGAGGCAAAGGGCGCCGGGGTCCCTATAATATATTACATAAGCCCTCAGGTCTGGGCATGGAGGAAGGGGAGGATAAAAAAGATAGCCCGCCTCGTAAATAAGATGCTCGTGGTATTCCCCTTCGAGGTCGGGCTATATAAGGACGCCGGGGTTGACGTAGAGTACGTAGGGCATCCCCTTGTGGATACGGCTGAGTGCAAATTGACTAAAGAGGCCGCAAGGGCGGCCCTTGGGGTCCCTCAGGATTCCGTCTGCGTCTCAATGCTCCCGGGAAGCAGGACAAGCGAGGTAAAAAGGATACTTGAAACTCTGCTTAAGGCGGGCTGGCTTATAGAGAAGGGGTTGAACGGGAAGCCGGTATTCCTGCTTCCCGCCGCAGGCGGGATGGATGACAGTTTCCTTAACGGGTTTTTAAAAAACTCGCCTGTTGAAGTAAAGATAATAAGGGGGCAGATGTATTCCGCCTTGCGGGCCTCTGACGCGGCGATAGTCGCTTCCGGAACCGCTACTTTGGAAACGGCCCTTATAGGCACTCCGATGGTAATAGTATATAAGATGTCGCCGATTTCCTACGGGGTCGCCAAGGCGCTCGTAAAGCTCGATTACGCGGGTCTGCCCAATATCATAGCCGGAAGGCAGGTCGTGCCTGAGCTGTTACAGAATAGCGCCAGCCCTGAAAGGATCGCCAAAGAGGTCCTTGAGATCTTGACGGTCAACAAGAGCCGGGATTCGATACTGAAGGCTTATAAGGAAATAAAGCTGAGCCTCGGCGGCAAAGGGGCCGCAGAGAAGGCGGCAGAGGCGATCTGCGGGGTAATAGAGGCTTGAACACTTACTTACGGATACTTAAACTCCTCCCGCCTTATAAGGCTCAGGCGTTCCTCGCCTTCATCTGCATGATAGGCTTCGCCCTATCGAACGGGG
>JAUSLB010000310.1 GCA_030646655.1 Deltaproteobacteria bacterium
TTCCGGCCTCGAAGGTCCGTAGGAGTATCAGCCCGGCCTGCAAAACTACCCCGATGGAAAGGAGCGTTTGCGCCGCCTTCCCGGCTGAAGTCCTCCTTGTTATTATGTGGAATAAAAAGACGAGCGTCGAGAGCCCGTAAATAAAGGCTACAGACCAGAAGATGCGGAGTTCGACCCCAAGGAGGAATGAGTCCCTCGAAAGGATCAGGCCGTAATTTGACATTAAGTGACTTTAACATAATCCTATTTAGTTTGACAAGCGGCTTCTTTAGGGTTAAGATTTAAAAAAAAAGAAGTGATTAAGTGGGGGCGCCACGGGGAGTTTTCCTTTAGCTTTTCAGGCGCTTACCCCATTGGAAAGGGAATCCGTTAAATGCAGAAACTAAGGTGTCATAACTGCGGCAGGGAGCTTCCGAAAGGCAGCCTTAAATATATAGTTGAGATAAGGAGCTTCGCTGACTTCGACGGCTATCTCGAGGAGTACGACGGGGACGTGGAGGAGGGCTTGAACGAGCTCCTTGACGCGATGGAGAACCTCGACCCCAAGGCCCTCGAAGACGATGTCTCGAAAGAGCTTATCTATATATTATGCAAGTCATGCAGGGACAAGTTCACGAGCGACCCCTTCCAGACCGGCAAGGCGATATTCGAGGGGGAGGACGTAAAAGGGACTATACATTAGCACTCTGTTGAAAAACAGCCTGCTAAGGCAATCCACGGATGGATTGCCAAGTTGCGAGACTAAAAAAGTCGAGCAATTTGTAAGGATTGGACGGAGGCAGTCCGCCAAATCGTGGTTGAAAAATTCCAGGACGGGGTTTTTCAACACCCTGTTAGATACCCGCCGGCAAGACCACCCAAATAAATCGGAACAGCCTGAAACGCGCCACGGCCGGCCACCCATATGCGCTACGCGGTAATCTCTGACGTCCACTCGAACCTCGAAGCCCTGAGAGCATTCCTCGATAAGGCCGATAAGACCGGATACGATAAGATCGTCTGCCTCGGCGACATCGTCGGATACAACGCGAACCCGAACGAGTGCATAGAGCTCCTTAAAGAAAAAGGGGCTCTATGCGTCATGGGCAACCACGATTCACGGGCAGCCGGGCTTGAGGACGAGATAGGCTTTAACTTCCACGCCGCCCTGGCGATCCAGTGGACGCGCGAGGCGCTCAAATCCGAGAACAAGGAATTCCTGAAGAATCTGCCGAGGGCCTTGCCCGTAAACAGGAAGTTCCTCGCTGTCCACGGCTGGGTGAACGACACCGACCTGTACATACTCGGGCCGAGGGACGCGGCGACTAACTTCAGGCTCTTAAAGGATGCGAAGGTGAAGCTCTGCTTCTTCGGGCACACGCATGTGCCTGTGGTATTCATGGATGTGGAGGGCGAGGCGGAGTTTGTGCCCGACAACCCGGTAAAGCTGCTTAAGGGCGTAAGCTACCTCATCAACCCCGGCTCAATAGGCCAGCCGAGGGACAGGGACCCGAGGCTCTCGTTTGTCATCTACGATACCAAGAAATCGCAGGTGACTCACTATAGGGTTGAGTACGATATAAGCGCCACCGCCGGGAAGATAATAGCCGCTGGGCTACCTGACAGGCTTGCCGAGAGGCTGAAGCTCGGGTGGTAGAGGGTGGGTGCTATGCGCACGGCAAATTTTCAATTCGTGGACCTTTAGAAAGCGGCTCTTTCTGCAAATAGGCACGCTTGGGAACCGCCCGCCTTTAGAAGCGGGCGGGCGGGGCAGAAGGGGTATTTGAGGAAGGTTCGGTGGGCTCGCCCGCTGGCAGGAGGGTGTAGCGAACAGAGCCTATGCCCAAAAAAGCACGGCAACGCGTAAAAAGAAATCGGCAAAAGGGCTGATAACCGATAACTTGTTTTAACCCCCTATCAGACTCATCGTCCTGCTGCACTTCTTGAATATGTTCTCGTTTATCTGATGGCCCTGAGGCTTTTCCTTTACCGCCCTGAAAAGCAAGGCCTCTATCGCCTCATCGCTCGAGCCGTCCCGCAGGGCCTTCCTTATGTCTATCTCGTTATCCGAAAAGAGGCATGTCCTGAGTTTCCCGTCCGATGTAAGGCGCAATCTGTTGCACGAGCCGCAGAAGTGCTCAGAGATCGGGCTTATGAAGCCGACCTCTCCGGGTGCGTCCTTGAACTTATACCTCCGTGCGGGGCCTGCGCCGCCTGAGGCGTCCGTCACGGGAAAAAGCGGCTCGACCTTCTCTATCATCTCTTTCAACTGCTTCGCCGTGACGCACTTATCCCTCTGCCAGCCCTCCTGAGTGTTGAAGGGCATATATTCGATATAGCGCACGTGATAGGGCTTGACCTTCGACATCATGGCGAAGTCCAGCACCTCGTCGTCATTGAAGCCCTTTATGACGACCATATTTATCTTTACAGGCGTAAGCCCGATCTTTTGCGCCTCCTCGAGCCCGTCTGTCACCTGCTGGAGGTTATCGCCCCTTGTCATCTTGAGGAACCTGTCCCTTTTAAGGGAATCGAGGCTTACGTTCACCCTCTTAAGACCTGCGTCCTTTAATTTTTGCGCGTATTCCTTCAGTAACACCCCGTTAGTCGTAAGACTTAAATCCTCAAGTCCGTTGATCGAAGAGAGCTCTTTCAGGAATTCGATTATGCCCCTCCTTACAAGGGGCTCTCCGCCGGTGATCCTTATCTTCGTTACGCCGTGCGCTATCGCTATCCTTGAGATCCTCATGAACTCCTCGTAGCGCAAGATCTCCTTGGATTCGATAAGCTCAATGCCTTCC